>JAKQCH010000420.1 GCA_029573825.1 Spirochaetota bacterium
CTTTCGTAATGCTCAAAAAGGGATTTATTCCTAATCAAGTTTAATATTAGTATTCAGGAGGTTTTTTTGATGAAAAGATTTAAGATGGTTACTCTTGCGACCACGGTTCTTGTTGTTGCTGCAATGGTGTTGCCTGTATTCGCATGGCAGCTTGGTGGTAAGGAAATGGTTAAAAGAGGAACGGGAGCCAGGAAAAAGGCATTTCTTACAGTTTACTATGCAAGCCTTTATGTGCCTGCTGAACTCCAGTCTGCAAATGCACAGCAGGTTATAGATGGGGACCAGCCGATGTCAATAGTAATGCAGA
Source organism: Spirochaetota bacterium (assembly GCA_029573825.1). GTDB lineage: Bacteria > Spirochaetota > UBA4802 > UBA4802 > JAGODF01 > JAKQCH01. Next base: position 308 of record JAKQCH010000420.1, read on the forward strand.
TCGATTCACGGCTTGTATCACGGGATACGTTCGTATCGGCAGTAAGGGAAGGTTTCGCGAAAGCAGCAAGCGCCGGTTACAGGACTGCCAGTGTGCAGCAGTATCTTGGTTATTTTAACAGCATTACAATCGTGAAAGGTGACGTGTTTTATCAGAACTATGTGCCGGGCAGGGGCGTGACTGTCGTCTATAAGTCAAAGACGACAGGCCGGCAGACAACCCTGGGGACTGTTTCAGGACTTGATTTCAAGAAGGCATTCTGGGCAATGTTTCTCGGCTCAAACTGCATCAATTCAGGCCTTCGAAGCGGTATGCTGGGCCGATAAGTAAGTATTCCATCAGGTTTATTAAAAGGGCATCCTTCGCGGGATGCCCTTTCTCAATATAATTTCGTTGTATGGGGCAGGTGAGAATAGTATTGATTATTTTACCATATACGTATACAATGCTGCCATAAACAGTGTGAATGACGGGAGGGAGATAAAAATGTGGACTGAAGGGGGAAGCTTTTACAGCTGGTGTATTGACCCGCTCCTTTCCGGGATTCGCGAGGCAATGCGAAGGATGATTGATCCCGGCTGTTCTGTTGTTGATATTGCCTGCGGAACAGGGGCGTTTGCGTTTTCTATTGCCGATATGTCGCCGAGGGTTGTTGGCGTGGAACTCCTGCCGCAGCTTGTTGCCTGTGCAGACCGGGCAAACATGCATTACCGGCATCAGCATGTGCAGTTTCTTCACCGGGACGCATCTTCAATGCCGGAGATTGATGATGATGAATTTGATTACGCTACCATCTCCATGGCGCTTCATCAGATGGATGAGGAAAGCAGGGGCGCGGTGCTTTCGGAGGCGAAGCGAATTTCCAGGCGTATCATACTGGCGGATTACGCGGTGCCTCTCCCGAAAGGTGTTGCAGGGATCAGCGCCCGGACGGTGGAGTTTCTTGCGGGGCCTGCGCACTTCCGTGGTTTCCGCTCTTTCATGCGCGGGGGAGGGCTGGGCTGCCTTATGGCCGATAACGGCCTTTACCCGGAGCGTGAGGGATCTGCGGGGGCGGGTATTTTCAGGATTGTGCGGTGCGCCCCCCACAGGTGAAGCACTTTTTTCCACGGCGCGGGGTGATATCGCCCCCCGAAAAAAACTATCCTTTGACATTTCCTGTTTTTCTTTCCGAAACATACATGAAGATTACCGCCCTCACCACTTCGATATCATTTTTGTCCAAGACATGAACGGTGACCGGGTAGTCCTTTCCCGCCTTCCATTGCGCCGCATCAATGTCGCATGAACTCCGGAGATTGGTGCGTGCGATCTTCAGGTACTCAATGTTCATGGACTTCGCGATCCAGCGGAGATTCCCCGGAAGCGTGACTTCGATGCAGGTGCCCCCGGTGAGCTCGCACAGATTCGCCATAGCGATGGCATGGACAGTGCCGAGGTGATTGGTCACTGCGCGGCGCTTTTTCATGGATATCGCGCAGCGGCCCGGTTTCAGTTCCATGAAGCGGGGTTTGATGGTGCCGAAATAGGGTGCTTTGATACAGAGAATTTTTGAAAAAAGTGATTTCCCGAATGGTTTTGATTCGAGGCGGTTGAAAATTTTCAATGCGGTACTCATGATGTCCTCCCTGGTATAATATTGTATAAGTCAAAATTTGTATAAGGCAAGTAATGTGTAAAAGAAATACTACTGGAACTTAATGGTGAAGCTTTCAAGTACTCTTTTAAAGGCATCGATTTCCTCTTTCGAAAAATCTTTTTTGATGAGATCGTTGGTGCTTTGAACAATATTTTTTGCGCTGTTAATCGTTTCAGTCCCCTTTTCTGTTATTGACAGGAGATACTGGCGGCGATCGTCGGGATTCATGAGACGTTTAACAAGTCCCTTTGATTCAAGGCGGTCCACGAGCCGTGTTATGGTGGAGTTGTCGATATAAAGGGCTGTGCCCAGTTCACTCATTGAGATTGCGTCACGGCTTTTCAGCAGAAAGAGAATACCCATCTGCCCCGGGGTGATGGAAATATTTTTTTCCCGGAATTTACCCTTGAGATACTTTTTTAGGGAAAATTCAGCACGTGAAAGAAGAAATAAAAGGCGGTTGTCCATGTGCGCTCCATTATTAATATTGTATATGACAAATATTGCACATGCGTAGTAATGATACAAGAAAAATTTAATATTTGTGCCGAAATATTTCCGGATATTTTTCTGTTACTGTAATGGTGTTTCGATGATGTGAAAATCACTCCCCTTTTTGTACATGATAAGGGGAGTGATTGTTAAATGAGGTCTTTTATCGTTCAATACTTTCGAAAAGGGCCTGTACCCTTGTTTTAATCTGTTCAATATCTCCATCGGAATAGTCAGTCACGATTTTAAGAAATGGCAGGTTGTGCCTGTTTTTGACATGTTCCCCGACTTTATAAGATTCCACATTGTAGGTGTGACATGCGTGGAGCACGAAATCGATTACCACATCTGGTCGGTATTTTTCGATTATGGCATCTGTATTGGTAAGCCTTCTTTCGTTTGGCGTCATGCATGAACATGGAATCCGGAGGTATCTTTCTGCGATAGCCCCAATGGGGTCTCCGGTATTTTCATCGATGGGGTCCATAAATGTTTTCATGCCGCTGCAGGCGTCAAGGGCCACCACAACGCCTCCCAGGTCTTCTATGATTCTGTAAATTTTTAGCGCATCCCCCCCCACAGGACAGCCAGTGACCATTACGCGGGGAGAATTGATATTCCCGTAATGGAATCCGGTTTCAACACGGGTCTCGAGTTTTTCGATTATGTCTTCAAGTAGATGCAGTATCTCATCTCCTGATGACGGCATCGTAATAGAAATTATATCATTGATCTCATTCCAGTTTATAACAGGAGGATGGACCGCGCCGTACTCGAAAATTTTCATCATGAGTGAATTCTTTCTGTTTGATTCCTGAATGCAATTTTCAATTTTTTCATCGGTGGTGGTCTTGCCTGTATGGGTTTCCATGAAAGATTTTAGTTTCAGTATCATGACCTTCCATTCATCACGTGCTTCCTTTTCATTCGGAACCTGGGGCAGGTCCATAATGTATAACGGTTTTATATGAGACATCATCTCAAACATCTTTTTTTTCCCGTCGCAGGTGGTTTCCGCGATAACAACATCGGATAGCCCGTAAAATGGACAGGTGCCGCTTATGACAAATCCATAGCTGGATTTGATCAGCGGGCACAGGTTGGCGGGCAGATGCTCTTCTGCGGCCTCAATGGGAATATCCGAAAAGGAGCAGAGTCCTGCCGGGACAATATCCATGGCAAAGATGAGTTCCATTGGGGCGTATGCGCAGTACAGGCCCGCGACTGACGCTCCCTGCTCGCGACGGGACTGGATATAACCAAGGACGCGTTTCGCGGCCGGCCCACTGGCATACTCGTCATTGAAAAGGGGTTCGGGGGTAACTTTTTTATTCATACTATTATCCTGTTATAAGAAATGTAATACCGGTGATGATATAAGCAGAACACATTTTATAGCTTGCTTATGGTATATGGACATTGTGAATACGCTGTCGATTCAGTCAATAATTAAAAAAGTAGATATATAAATTTAAAAAATAAATACAATAATGTTTGACAAACTGCCGAGTTCCGTTTCTCTGGTGACCATATATCATTATAATTATTGTGCTGGACTGAAAAACAGCATGGAGGTAAGGAATATGGCGGATGGAATGGACGGGGATTATTTTTATGAAAAAGTCACAGAGATAAGTGAAAACTATTTTAAATCAGAGGACACGAAAACAGTCTGGGAATTAGCAGAAACATGCATGGATGTTGAAGGAATGCCTTTACACCATCCAATACATCACTACATCGTTCCGGCAGTTTTATTGGCAGCCTGTTACAAGAAGCAGGGTAATCTCTTTGAAAATTTCCGGGATGACTTACAAACGGTATTGTCCCGTGCAAAGAATGTACTTCCCGGTTTTTGCGGATGGTATGGAGCATGCGGAAGTTGTGTGGGAGTGGGTGTTTTCATGAGTGTGTTTACAAAAACAGACCCCCATTCAAAAGAGTCCTGGTCCTGGACAAACCGTGCTACGGCAGACGCATTGATGAGTATTTCGGAATTTGAAGGGCCGCAGTGCTGTAAGCGAAATACATATATTGCGCTGGAGAGCGCAAAAAAAATAATTGCTCAGTATTTAAACATTGAACTGGAAAAACCGGAAAAGGTTTGCTGCAAATACAACAGGGGCAATAAAAACTGCAAGGGAAAGAAGTGTTCATTTTTTCAGCCGAAGAGCGTAGCAGCAAGTGTGCAAAAAGGGGAATCCGGGCACGTGGCGCATAGCGAAATGCTGAATGAGGTAATCTCGTAAATTCGTTATTGGGGGATCGTCCAATGGCAGGACAGCGGGTTCTGGCCCCGCAAATCAAGGTTCGAACCCTTGTCCCTCAGCATAGGTTTTTTTGAAGGTTTAAGGGATGTAAGCCTCCCCGTGATGATGGTGCTCGGAAAAACGTTTTTAACGGTCCTGTGAAGGCTCGAAGGTCGATGAGACAGCAGCATTGACGGTGTAATCAGGGCTGACATCAATCACATATCTGTCCGGATTCCCAACCGCCATTCCGTAATACACGGTGTAGAATATTATTTTCACACCATCACGGGTTTTTATAATTTCCGGGGGTGATATCTTTTTGCCTTTCATGGCGGAGAGATGTTTTGCTGCATGTTCCTCTACAAGCATGTCCCTTCCGATTGTGCAGAGTGCGATATCGGCAATCTTCTTCGGCGTGTACTTCTTGAAATCGAAAATCAAATTTATCGATTTGAATATTTTTCCAAGCTCCAGAAGTTTTTCCCGGCGGGAATTGCCGACCACAGTACCGTTGTTCCGTACCACTGCGTATGTATGATGCGGGTTGAAATCTGTCCGGGACACGTCATCGCGTCTGATGATGCTGAAAAAAACCCATCCCTGTATGTCGCGGTTTACACAGCTGATGTTGTATTTTGATTCAGAAAAGCGTGATTCAAGGAGCATTTTCCCTGCATTAACCCGGTTCCAGGCAATGCCTGTTGGGGTGTCATCGTTTGTCGATACCTTGCAGCATGTGAATAAAATAATGGCGAGAGCGGCAATAATCTCTTTGGCTGACAGTATGGAGCATTGTTTGCAAAGTTGATCGGTCATTCCGCAACCTCCCGTTGTAATTTTATTATCCTCCTCTTCATGGGCACCGCATCGAGGATTATCGACCTTACGTTGTAATCATAAAACCAGTGTGTATAAAATACAAAAACATTTTATTAATATTATTGACTTATAAATGCACTTGTTGTAGTTTCATTATATGATGAGTAGGGCTTGCGGATTCGAAATAGGAATTGTTGCGTCTATAAAATTAGAGAATATGTACAAATGAAAACAAAAAATTATAAATATCATATAATTATATTGGTTCTAATAATTGCAACTTGTTCATGTGTACAGTGTAAACCGGACCCCATTGAAAGCGGTAAATTAACTTTTTTACTGGGATCGGTTCATATTAATGGTGTTGCTGCAAAAGTGGGGAAACGAATAATGTTGGGAGATACCGTTATAACCGGAGAACAGTCTTCCGCTGTTATCCAGTTTGGCAATATTTCCCTGCTCTCATTAAAGAACAATACCAGGGTAACAATCAATAAGATTTTTTTTCAAAAGAGAACGATACACATCCTTCAGGAGACAGGCAAAACCTTTAACAAAATAAGAAAGAATACTGACTACATGATAGTGACACCGACTCTCGTTGCCGCGGTACGGGGAACGTCGTTTGCCCTGTCCATTGATAAAAAAACAGGGAATACCAGAATCGGGGTTATGAACGGGACAGTGGTTGTGAACAGGGCAAAGGGTGCAGAAAATGCCCGCATCAATATTCCCGCAGATATGGAAATTGCTGAGGGCTTTGGTGTCGATATTGCAATAGATTCTCCGGTCGTTCCACGGCCTCTTCTGCGTGAGGAAAAAAAGGAACTCTCCGGTATCGAATCAATGGAATTTATTGTTGATTCTTCGACCGGAATGAAGGTTGATGATGCCGCCACTCCCGGTTCACAGACGACGCAGCTTCAAGAGGGTGTTTCTGATACCGGCGCGGTATCAGAAAAAAAAGAGAAAACCTATGATGAAATTCTTGAAGAAATAAAGATCAGAAACAAGGGGAAACTGGATATTATTAGACTGAAAAACGGCAGGCAGATCGCGGGGATGATAGTTGAGCGTGGACTGATGTTTAAAATCCAGACTCCGCGCGGTATGCTCTCTGTCACAAGAGATGAAATAGAGTCACAGACAATTTCCTATTGAGGGTGGGATCTATGAGAACAGTTACAACGCATTTAATAGTTCTTATGCTGTCTGCAGTGATGGTGCTGCAATGCGCAAGTTCAACGGTTATCCGGCAGGGTGACGACGACAAAACAAGCGCTATCAATTATGCGGGGAAAACCGGTACTCCCGTGGCATTGATGTCATTTTTGGAAAAAGTTGAATTTAAAGAGGTTGTTGTTAATACGACAAACAGGAACCTTTATATTGTTGATAAAAGGACAAACCGGAAGGATTCGCTGAACCCTATAAATGTGAAATACATTTTTGTTATGAATCCGGGCTACATTAATAAAATTAATTATCAAGCTGCCGGTGGGGCATACCCGCTTGAATTTTTTATTAAAAATGTCAACGGAGCAGCAATGGTCACCGGATCAAAAATTAATGCTGAAGTGCTTTTGACGGATAATACGCGGATATTGGGTAAAATTGCCAGAATCAATTTCGCGAACGGCGATATAACGATCCAGTCGAAGCTGCGGGATTTCAACCTCACAAAAAAAGTTATTCGTGAAGTAAAAATGTCCATGAATGAAGTCAAACTTATCCTGATTGACGGAACCGAGAGGAAAGGTGGCATCATCAGGGACGACGGGAATGAAATTGTGATACGTACGATTCTGGGAGATGAGACATACCAGCGGAGGAAAATCCACAAAATCGTTTATCACGAGTGACGTATCGAACAAAAATGATTCTGCATATCAGTCAATCCAGCCGCTGATGTAAAAAAACAAAAGCATATATCCCGGAAGTGTTTTGTCCGATGATGCCGGGGCCGGTCGCGGTATCCACCAATAAAAAAAGTCACTATTTGATCCAGGTCAATGACAGAGGTGTCATGTTTTTGTATTATTATAGTAAGATTATGACTATGAGAGGTTGAATATGGGGAAAAATCCAAGTGCATCAATGCCGGAAGGGATATTCCGTCCTGACGGCATTATCGAATATCAGGAGGGCGCGGTGGTGAGCCGGACCCTTGTTAATACAGTTTCAGGGACTGTGACGGTGTTTGCTTTCGACGCGGACCAGGGACTCAGTGAGCACACTGCGCCATTTGATGCCCTGGTGCATGTTCTTGAAGGGGCCGCGGATGTGCGTATAGGCGGCGTGTCTCATGTGCTGGAAGCGGGGGAGTGCATCATGATGCCCGCAGGTGTGCCCCATGCCCTGAAGGCAGTGGAACGATTTAAAATGCAGCTTACTATGATTAAAGAAAAGGAGGGACACAATGCATAGAGAAATCGCGGATGGAGTATTCTGGGCGGGAAAGATAGACTGGGAACTTAAAAAATTTCATGGTGATGAGTATTCCACACACCGGGGGTCATCGTATAACAGCTATCTGGTTAAGGATGAAAAAATTGCCCTCATTGATACAGTGTGGGCCCCTTTTTCGAAGGAGTATGTGGAAAATCTCGGGAAGCTCGTGGACCTCAATAAAATTGATTTCATTATCGCCAATCACGGAGAGGTGGACCATAGCGGCGCCCTGCAGGAACTGATGAGGAATATCCCCGATACGCCGGTATACTGCACCGCGAACGGCGTCAAAAGCCTGAAGGGGCAGTATCACGGGGACTGGAATTTCCAGGTGGTGAAAACAGGTGACCGCCTGAACCTCGGGTCGCGGGAGATTGTGTTCGTGGAGGCGCCGATGCTCCACTGGCCTGACAGCATGTTTACGTATCTCACCGGGAGTAATATCCTGTTCAGCAATGACGCCTTCGGCCAGCACTATGCCAGTGAATTTCTCTATAACGACCTGGTTGACCAGGAGGAACTGTTTGCGGAATGCATCAAGTATTACGCAAACATCCTCACTCCCTTCAGCGTCCTGGTGAAAAAGAAGATAGAAGAGGTCCTCGCGATGAAGCTGCCTCTCTCCATGATCTGCACGAGCCACGGGGTGATATGGAGGGACCGCCCGGAGCAGATTGTCCACCGGTACCTTGAATGGGCGGACAGCTACAGCGAGAACATGATCACCATTGTGTACGATACCATGTGGAACAATACCCGTATTATGGCGGAGCAGATTGCCGAAGGAATTCACGGGAAAGACCCCCTGGTGAACATCAGGCTTCACAATGCGGCAAAAACCGACAAGAACGATATTATCACCGATATCTTCAGATCGAAGGCCATCCTTGTGGGTTCATCCACCATCAACAGGGGGATACTTACCTCCATCGCGGGGCTTCTTGAGGAAATCAGGGGCCTTGGGTTTAAAAACAAAAAGGCTGCCGCTTTCGGCAGTTATGGCTGGAGCGGGGAATCGGTGAAGATGATTTCCGAAGGGCTGAAGCAGGCCGGGTTTGCTGTGGTGAATGAAGGATTTCGGGCTATGTGGACCCCCGGTGAAGAGGCGAAACGGGAATGCGCTGAGTTCGGGGCGGGGTTTGTTGAACAGCTGTAATGTGAAAAATAAAAATGTATTGAAAAATTATTGATAACGATTCTGTTTTAATAGCAGAATAGCTGGTGTGATTGAATGCCCCCCTGAAAAAGGGGGCTTTTTATACCGGCAGTAGTGAGGAGGGCGTCATTGATTTGAAAAAGAAACCTGACGGTAATGAGCATAAATCTTTTACAATCATATCATGGAAGCTGGGAGCTACTGTTCTTGCAGTTGTTGTAACAGTAATTTTTTCCACGGTTCTCTACAGGTTTATTAAACATCAGGAGGACGCGGGGGTGAGAATAAATCTTGCGGGAAGACAGAGAATGCTGACCAACAGGATGATGAAAAAAGTTCTCATCCACAAATACCGGGCTGGTGAAACCCGCGATGTGAGCCGTTCGGTTAAAGTCTTTGATCTGACTCAGAACGCTCTTCTCTCCGGGGGGGCGGCGCCAATGGACCTCGGAATGTCTCAGTTCAGAAATATCCCCATGGCTGTTGATAAGGAAGTCATCGCCCGGCTAAAAAGTGTTACTGCGATGTGGGTTCCCTTCAGGGAAAAGCTGGTACGTTTCATCGAAACAGGTGACGGAGCATCGCTGCAGTATCTGATAAATATGAATGATCTTCTGGTGGCGGAAATCGATACTGCGGTGCATGCCTTACAGGAAGAGTCCGAGCGATATAACCGCATAATACGTATAATGGTTACCATGTCTGCGGTAGTGGTCCTTGGGGTGCTGATGCTGTTCCTGATAATAAACGTCAAAAAGCTGAGAAAAGCGGCAGCGCGGATTGATGAACTTGAAAAAATTCTCCCGATATGCAGCAGCTGTAAGAAAATAAGAACTGATAATAATCGATCATGGGACCCCTCCGCGTGGATATCCATTGAAGAATATCTTCATAACACGGGAGAGACTGCGGTGACCCACGGAATTTGTCCCGATTGCGCGAGGGAACTTTACCCGGAACAATACAAATCGATAATGGAGAGAAAAAAAAGTGAAAATGAAACGCCCTGATCATACCATAACCAGGGCGGAGAATTTACGCTGTTGAAATTCCGGCAGTGTTATCGGGCGCCTTTTGCTTTTTGACGGATGTCTTTGCTCCGGTCCATTACCATGTATCCTGATGATTCGACTTCAATATTGCGGGATACGTTTTCGTCGATTACTTCCTCAAGTTCTTCCTGAACATCCGCTGAAAAGCCTTCGGTTGTTTTCGCCGTATGAAGTCCTTTGATTTCTTCGTTTATCGTTACCCGGTCCTGATTGCTGAGCGGCGCTGTTGAAATCCTGATATCTGCGGGAGCATTGCTGCCTTCCGATTTTTTTATCAATGTTGCCGATGTGTTTTCCGTGGTTATCGTTTCATTAACAGCAGGAGATGTCCCTGCCGGACGAATGCTGACCTTACCCTTCAACACATCCACGCGTGTGGTGTTCCCGTCGGCGATAACACGGAGACTGGTGCCGCGGACAGCAGCAACTGCGGTGCTCGTGGTAACTTCAAAGCTGGACCCTTTTTTAAACTTTCCGAGGGTTGAGAAAATCTTTCCTCTGCTCAGACTGATCTGTGCATTGTCTTTTTCCGCGCTGTGGAAAAGGACAGCCATGACAACCTCCGAGTTTTCAGTGATACGGATCAGGCCATGATCTGAATATTGAAGGTCGGCAATTGACTGCTTTCCGGTAATAATGGTATCGCCCTTGTGAAGGATCTCTCCCCAGCGGGGGACACGCTCCACAGTGCCGGAAAGGACTTTCACATCACCCACGGAACCTACGATCGTGATCACTGTTTCATGCACTTCTTTCTTACAGGAGAATGTGAACAGCAGTAAGGGAGTCAGTACGACGACAAGGTATTTTTTTATTTGATTCATAATGAGTATCCCCTCAGTAATATGTAAACGCTGAATACCATTCATTATTTTGCACGTGGCTGAATAAAACAAGCAGAAAATAAAAAAAATTATATTATTCTGAAGAATAAATAATTTTTCCGGATTCAGTGAAATCATAATCCCCCAGGGGTTTTACCTCATTCCTGAATTCATCGGAACTGAGCTGCTGGATGAAGGACTGTATGCTTTTTTTAAAAAATGTGCTCTGTGTCAGCACCATGTCGAAACTCTCACGGATGATGGGGACAAAAGGGAGACCGAAAAGCTTTGATACTGCAATCGTGGCAATGCCTGCATCGGCGGCGCCGGAAAGGATATTCAGCCCAACTTCAAAATGCGTATAGACTTCCCTCTCGTATCCGGAAATACCGGCGATATCAATATTTTGATTTTTCAGATGATGATCCAGCAGTACCCGTGTTCCTGAACCCTTCTGGCGGTTGATAAACCTAATTTTTTTATTACCGAGATCGGCGAAGTCCTTTACCGGCGATGATAGTGACGGCGAGGAAAGAAACCCGATCTCACGGTAGAAAAGATGCACCAGGGCAATTTTCATGGTGGGATAGTACTCTTTGAGATGGGGAATATTGTATTCGCCGCTTTCCGGGTCCAGGAGGTGGCACCAGGAGACATCAACCATTCCCTGCTTCAGGAGGTTCAATCCTTCCATGCTTCCGGTGCTGCAGCTGAAAATGTACACATTTTCCTTTTTGATGCCGTTCATCAGTATATCAAGAATCGGGTCGTTGCTGCCTGCCGCAAAAATGGTGTCAGCATCACCGCGTTTATTTTTTTGGGATGATATGGAATCCCTGTTGATATTTGAAGTAAGCCATTCATCAATGATATGCTTCGGAAATACCCATTTCCCTGTTACCCGTGTGCAGGGTATCTGGTTTGCTTTAATTAGCGCATACACCTGTTTTTCATGGATACCGAGATATGCGGCTACTTCCTTCGTGCTCATTAGTTCTTCTGACATTTCCTGACTCCCTCACTGTTGGCAGGCGCCGTATGATTGATCGGCTGACTGTGTTGATTTTATGATACGATAATATATAATTTTCCGCAATAAAAATAATTATTCACAGGGCATTACAGCGATAATTTTTCTGCAATTTTCAGGGATTATCTTCTTTGTTGCGGTTGACAGATTGATTGGCATTCTGTCTTTTTTAATCGCGTTGAAGACAGATGCAATAAGTAAAAAAGGTCTTCATGAAAAGAACAGGTATTGGTGAAAGGGGAAAAATGGTAAGGGGCGATATTCTGGTGCAGATTTACGAGATTCAGACTCCCGGTGAGGCGGAAAAGTGCGCTGAAGCGGGAATTCATCATATCGGTTCCGTGGTGCTTTCTGAAGAAACATGGAAGGACCCGGTACTGAAGGACACTCTCCGCGTGATTGCATCAACGCCGTCAAAGAGCAGCCTTATTCCGCTTTTCAGCTCTCCTGACACGGTATACCGGACACTTGAATACTATCGCCCCGATATCGTCCACTTCTGCGAATTGCTTCATCCCGGAGAACATGGCAGGGAAATGAGAGAACAGTTACAGGAGCTTCAGCGGAATGTGAAGCGGCGATTCCCTGAAATTGCAATAATGCGCTCAATCCCGATACCCCTCGCGGGATCCGGGATTGATTTTCCTGTCATTGAACTTGCCAGGGAATTTCAGGATGTGAGTGATTTTTTTCTCACCGATACTCTGATTGCCGGAGTGCAGGGCGCTGTTGCAGGAGATCAGCCGGTGAAAGGATTTGTCGGCATTACCGGAAAAATCTGCGATTGGGACATGGCCGCAGACCTTGTGAAAGCAGTGCCGGTGCCGGTAATTCTCGCAGGGGGGCTTTCGCCCGACAATGTTGCAGAGGGGGTGCGGCGTGTCGGCCCGGCGGGAGTAGACAGCTGTACTGCAACCAATGCCCTGGATTCCAACGGCAATCCGGTACGTTTCAGAAAGGATATGGAGAAGGTGAGAATGTTTTACATGAATGCGGCAGGCTTGCGGCAGTAACACAGTATCACGTTGGGGACTGAATAACACTGTTGTCAGGTCAAGGCACAATGTGACATAATATTTGATCTCCGTTCTTACCGGACCGGAGATCAGTCGGCTTTCTTTACTGCCATCAATGTTACATCATCATTGATGAAGCTCTGGCCGGTGAAGGTGTAAAAATCGTTGATGATGTGGCTGGTAATATCCCGGGCGGTGTCGGTGGGGGCGGAGCTGAAAGCGTCAAGGAGCCGTTTCATGCCGTATGATTTTTTCTCACTGTTGAATCCGTCAATTATGCCGTCTGTAAATATAAGAAGGATATCGCCCGGTTCCATGTCAAACTGAATCGTGTTAAACGGAGCAGAGGTGAAATCCATACCTATGGGGAGTCCCCTGAATTCAGCATTTGGCGCCGCTTCCTTTACAATCCCGGATCTGCCTTTTTTTAACAGGATGTTCGGGTGTCCCGCATTGACATATTGAACGGTGCCTCCCGTAAACCTGAGAAGTACCCCGGTAATATAATTGTCAATGTTGGAAATTTCATTTGAAATAATTTCTCTGGCCTGCCGTGCTATTTCGCCGAGAGTGCTTTCCTGCAGGTAGGTGAAAAGCCTGAACATAATAGGTTTCGCGATCATTGTAATAAGGCCTGATGAAATGCCGTGCCCGGAAACATCAAAGACCGCAATTCCCGTGAGGGTTGTTCCCCGTGTATAAATATCGAAAAAATCTCCGGAAACGCCATGTGCCGGCCGCAACAAAAAAGAGATATCCCATCCGTCAGTTTCCGGAGGCTTCTGAAGGAAAAAAGCTGCCTGAACATGGGAAGCAAGTTCCAGTTCGTAGGTGTCCTGTATCTGGGACTTCAACAGGGCGGTGTTCTTGGCTTTAAGTTCATTATTCAGCATGCGCAATGCTTCCCTGTCGCGGAGCATCTCCTTCTTCTGCCCGCTGATCTGCTGCGACACATAGGAAATAAAAATAAGCGGAACAGTAAAACATGCCGCGAATAATAATTCCTGGGACAGGATTCCTTTCTGGTTCGCAACTTCAATCGCATAGTAGGAGGTAATGGTGAAGGCCACCAGTGCTCCGACGGATATCGCCAGAGATTCTTTGACCGTGGTAAAGGGTAGTTCCACAGATACCGCGACCAGCGCGAAAATAAGCCCCGCCATCCTGAGTTCCCGCAGGTAAAAGACCGCACATGAAAAAAGAATAAGAAACAGGAGCAGTTCAATAAAGAAAAAAACAGGCTCAGTCCACTTCGGAACCGAGGGCATAAGGAAGAGGGCAATGATAAAACCAATTGTTCCGGTATTTACAATTGCCGCAAGGAGGGCAATTTCAGCATAGCTGATTCCGGAAATGCCGATGTTTGAGGCGATCAAAGCAAAAATCTCAACGAAAATATATCCAATCAGGGCGTTTATGTTCATCTGGAGCAGCCGTTTCCGGCGCAGCTGGCCTTTGTCTTTCTGCAGTATGGTCATAACGTATCCCGCGCCCCTGATGTGAATGTCCGGTACGTGACAGGGGGTCTGTTTGTGATATCAGAAACATTTATATGCATTGCGGATTGTGTCAATGAAAATTAGAATGATTTTTTATATTTCGTGCAGTTTGTATAATGGTCAATGTCGGACGTGGGGTGTAGGTCACTGCCCTGCCGGCATGGATGCAGGAACCGCAAGAATATAATCGGCAATCCCTTTGCTTTCCTCGCGAAGCTGTGTGACGTCTTTCTGTGACACCGTGGCGATAGTGCCGATTCTGAGGCCGTTCTTCTGACGGAGCAGATGCCAGATAATCCCCTCCCTGTTGATGCTGTGGTAGGAACCGTTTATATGAAAAAAAAGTCCTCCGGATTTCAGATTTGTGATGATAAAATGAGCCATTGTGGCATCGCGGATTGCCTGTGCCGCCGCGAGGTTGCCGGTGCTGTGTCCGGGCACATGAGATGGTATGCGGCTCTGAATATCGCGGTAGGATTTCAGGGATGGGTCATATTCCACAGGGAGGGGGGCGATAAATTTCTTTGCAGATAGTGAAAGGCCGTTAAGAGAATCCAGGCCTTTGTTGAACACCATCGAGGCGTATCGTTTCGGCACATTGGTCGCGATGAAAGGGATATTTCCGGTTCCCGCAAATTCAAGAAGCGGACGATAATCACGCCTGTAGTTTGACCAGGGCCGGGCCTCTTGTTCGAAGCTGCGGGAGGATATGTGTCCCTGCAGAAATTCATTAATCACATGCTGTGTATCGGCATCAAAAAATTCACCGCCCATTATAAATTCTTTTTCCCCGGCACTGCAAAGAGCAAAGAGATCCCGGGCAAGTTCATATTCAAGCCAGTGCGCTATCGGGTTCCCGTGCTGCTCTCCGAAGAGGATGATGTTGTTTCCCGTAAGAGCTGTTACCATGCCCCGGTAGTCTGCGGTTGTTCCATCGCCCTTGAATAACCGGTAGGCCGGCTTGTCGTATGCAAGGAGAGGAGCTGTTGATAAAATAATTGATAAAAAAAGAATTGTTTGTTTCATTGCATTATTCAATCCGCATTATTTAATTACCAATAATCAATTACAGCATCTCTTACATGACAAGCATATAATAATGATGAAGTCGAAAAAAAAGCCCCTTCCATGAAAATATAAGGGGCGGATATTCACCTCATGGTTTTTTAAACACGGGTAACTTCAACCCTGATGTTTTTATCGGGGTCTGTTAGCAGCATACAGTTGAGATATGCCCTGTTTTCAGCTTCATCCCAGTTTATCGCTTCAATCTCCAGGTTTTGAATATCTTTCCCGTTTACCGTGCTTACGCATTTTGTTCTATATTTTTGAGGTACTTTCCACATGATGACCTCCCTTTTGTTTCGTTGTTTAGATAATTAGATATATATAAAATACTGTAAATCTGCAGTATTGTCAAGTTTTTTTTCAAAGAGCGGTGTGGATATCAGCGGGGTGTGTGGAGAAGAGCGAGCAGGGATTTGTCAATCCCCTCACGCCGGTTGTAGTCGCGTTCAGTAATGATTCGGTGCTGGTTTTTGATAAATCCGATATTGTTCCCACGGTGGTGTTGTACGAAGTCCATAATTTTTACTGCGATGCTGAGGTTTTCATGAACATCCGTACCCCGGTGTTCCTGGTACACCCCGATGCTCAACGGTATCGCGGATATGATCTTTTCTCCGGTATCAATTGTAATTTCACCTGCCGCCCGGTGGACCGAATCAAGTATATCCAAAACTGAAGCGTGGGATGCGTTGGTGATGTATCCGGCGAAAAGGTTGCCATTATAACGGAACACAATATTTTTTTTCTCTCTGCTCTGAAAGCATACAAAATGCAGAAATCTTTGGGATACTTCAATTATCACACGGTCCCCATTGTCATGTCCATAGGTAGCATTGATGGCATCAATCGTGTCGATACAGGCGACAAATACGAACCTGAGCGTGTCGGAATAATAGCGGTTGTCGGTATCGTACACATCGGGAATCACGTGGTCTTCAAGGAATTCCTGCTTCAATAACCCTGTCAGCGAGTCGCGGTAGATATGAAGCGCTGATTCGTCAATATCTTCATCAAAACCATATAGTGCATGAATGCCTGGAAGTGAAACATGTTTCCCGGAAGTGGCCTCTTTTCTCTGTGCAGCAATTTCATCAGCTTTCGGCTTCATGATTTCCATTTCTTTCTGCATTTCCGCAACACCGGGATGATTCAGGATCTGTGAAATATAAAATGCAAGCGCGCATGTGTTTTCAAGAAACTGCTGCAGGGTAAGTGACGGCATATTCAGAACACGGTGCGCCTTTGCTGACCGGGTTTTCGCAATGACCGCACTGGTGTAAAAATCAAATCCGGATTCGATTTTTTCCGGGATCAGCTCTTTCCGGGAATAAAAATCATTGATCAGGCTGTTCAGCTCGCCGGCAAGGGTGTAGCTTTTTCTGCTGATAGCAAGCAGCATCTGCCGGACATCATTTTCAATGAGGGAGTATCCTGTTCGCGGTGTTTCCTGAAGTGTAAGGTAGTGCAGATATTCCTCCGCTTCCATCGTCTCGGGGACAGTGAGCTTCGAGAGATCTGCGGCGCGTGATGCCGCAAGGTCGAATTCATACAGGTTGTAAGGAGACGCCGCTTCCCGCAGTTTCGTATACGGGGAGAAAAATCCAGGGAACTGTGCTCCGTCATATTCAAGAATGAAACCGTCCTCATCGTTTATTGCCTCGACAAAAAAGGAAATAAAACCTTCAAGAATACGCCTGATGCGCAGGGCGGGTTTGATGCGGTGTTCTTCAATCCATGACTGGTATTTTGTTCCGGTTGCAATCCGGTATAGCTTTTCCTCAAGTGCGGCGCCTGCAGGCAGGAAGCGGTCAATGATTCTTTCAAGTTCCTGATATGAATCAAGAAGATGCTGGTTGTCATCGTCTTTAACCTCCCGGCGGTTTTTCTCAGTTTCAATGGCACCGGTGGTGAGATTTTTTTTTGAGGAATCAAGCGTCGCGTCACCCTGTATGATGTAGAGAATCTGGTTGATTGTCGTGACCCTGCATCCCATACGAGTTGAATAGTATGAAAAGAGAACACCGGGAATGCTGTTTCGGATGTTTTCCTGTGCGGACCGGACAAGGGGCCTGTTGTTGAATATCGGGCGGTCGATAAGATCATACAGAACGCCAAAAAAACCGTGAGGAGCTTTTTTCTTTTCGAAATTTTTTTTTGCAGATTGCAGTATGATGTCCGAGTTACTGAGGATTACCGCGTATACCCTCGTGAACGCATCAATCGCGGAATCAATTTCATAAGGCTGATATGAGGTCTGCTGCCTTATACTGGCGATGTCTTCCAGGGGACTGCGCAGCTGTGTAATTATTTCCAGGGAGTTGTATTCAATATTTGTCAGTGTGTAGTACTCGTTGTTGAGTGTGTCTTCAAGTCCCTCGGAAATAATCTCCACTGATGCTGTTGTTTTACCCCGCAACAGCGAAAAGTATTTATCCTTAAGTCTGTGTGAAAATGCCGTGATCGTACCATGGGTAAGAGCGAACCGTGTGAGCTGAAGCCATCCTTTCAGTGTACCCTGCATGGCCTTCATGTCGTGAATTTCCTTTTCGACGCGTTCACGGGTCTGGTGGTCTATATGTTGCTGTTGATAACGTGATTTGATTGAATAAAGGATGTCTTCCATCATCCTTTTCTTCACATGAGGAGAAAAGCCGGAACCGGTAATCCCCTGAATTTGTTTTGTTTCATGATCTGAAAGTGAAAAGTTCTTTTTTCGTTTGAATTCTTCGAAGTCGGCAATAATTTTTTCAAGATCTGAAACTGCCATGGTGTCGGATTTTTCCCGCAGATCCCCCTTCATGCTTTCAAGGAGTCGGGAAAACTTTTCATGGTCACGCCTTTGCGTTTCCATGGTGACAGTATCCTGCGCAGAATTTTCCGGAGGAGATTCTTTCATTTGTTTTTGCCAGAGTGTATAGATTAAAATGCAGCAATAGTGAACCACTGTTTCTTCGGGAGGTCAAGAAAAATGTTGCCGCTACCGCAGCAGGTCATCTCCGACATGCTCAAGGATGGAAGAGCCGGATTTTTTCTTTTTCATTACATTCTTCATGATGGAAGAATGCTGCCGCTGGGTTATATTGCTGGCAGGCCCCTTTTTCGAGAAATGAACCGACTGCCTGAAATTGCCGCATACAGAACAGGTCTCAGTCGGGACTGTTCCTCCGGGAAATATTTCATTGTAGGTGTGTGTGCAGCTTCCGGAAGGTTTTAACCCTGACCGTGCGCACACCCGGTGCTCCTCAACGGCGCCAAACACTGGGAAGTCAATAACTGCTTCATCCTGCATGGCAATGCGCATATACTGCCCCCATAACGGGGCCGCGACGCCCCCAGCTGCCTGACCGGACCCGAGAGTAAGTCCAAGATTATCGTAACCAATCCATACGCAGGTGGTGAGCTGCGGGGTAAATCCTACGAACCATGCGTCGCGCCAGTTGTTGGTGGTGCCTGTTTTACCGCCCACAGGGCGGCCGATGCCTGCGGCAGAGGCGGTACCTTCAGATATTACCGATTTCAGCATGCTGATCATTATCTGTGCTGTTGCAGGTTTTACAATCTGAATGGTCCCTTTTTCCTCCTGCTCCATGATTTTCTTTTTTATTGTCTCCTCGATGTTCTCGAGTACTTTTCCCTCCCGGTCTTTTATCATCCTGATGGAAAATGGAATCACGTTTTTTCCGCCGTTGGCGATTATCGCATAGGCCCTGGTAAGTTCAAGAGGCGTCACTTCAAATGACCCAATAGCGATTGAAAGGTTCCTGGGTATGCGCTGTTTCATTTCAGCCTTGTCATACGAGAGCAGTTTCGCGAAGTACTGCATGACAGTATCGATCCCAAGCGCTTCTGCGATGCGTATCGATACTACATTTATTGATAGCGCGAGCGCTGTCCGCAGCCTCACAAGACCCTGATACTGGCTGTGATAATTTTCCGGAATCCAGTCACCCCCTTCGCTGTCAAGATATACTATGGGTGAGTCCATTACCGTTGATGCCGGAGAAAAGTTTCCGGCATCCATGGCCGCAGCATAAAGAAGGGGCTTGATCGCAGAACCGGGCTGGCGCTTCGACTGTGTTACCCTGTTCAGCTGGTTGATGCTGGAAAACTCGCTCCCCCCCACCATTGCTTCAATGTATCCGGTCCTGTGGTCAATGGAGACAAGACAACCTTCAACGGTCTGGGATTCACGTTCGTCGGAAAATGATTTACGGTAATCTTCAATTAACTGTCCAATGTTGTTCATTCCCCAGAAAAAATTGAGGATTTCGATTTCGTCAATGGCGCTTTCCTGTATGTAGTTGTTTACCTTCAGGGATTCGCGGGAGCCGGATTTCCTGAACTGGTCGATATCGAAGAGCAGGGAAAACATCTCAACAGTGTCAGTGAAGGTGTCGATAAAATAGTCCTCATTTCTGTACAGCATGCTGCCTGATACGGAAGACTGCCGCCGCAGGGCATCCTTCAGGAGCTTCTGGGCCGCTATCTGCTTTTTTACATCAAGGGTCGTATATACCAGGAGCCCTTTTTCATAGACAGTTTCCTCTCCGTATTTTTTGACCAGGATCCGCCTGATATGCTCGGTAAACCATGGTGCTTTATCGAGCCGTGCGGACCATGTATTATAGCTGGGGGGGAGGTCGTTGATCTGATCAAGGTAATCCGGCCAGAATTTCAGATAAGCTTCCTCTGCCTGACGGATCGTTATGTATCCCATATCAACCATCCTCGCGAGAACAACACGGTGGCGTTCCATTGAACGCTGGGGATGGCGTATCGGCGAAAGTCTGTTGGGTGCTGAGGGCAGTGAGGCAAGAAGGGCACACTCGGCGAGATCAAGCTCCCATACATGTTTCTGGAAATAAAAGCGCGATGCTGATTCCACGCCGTATGCGCCGTGACCAAGAAATATCTGGTTCAGATAAAAGGAGAGTATCTGGTCCTTTGAATATGTCATTTCCATCATGAGCGCGATGAAGGCTTCCTTGATTTTCCGGTAAATGCTTCGTTCCCGTTCCGTGAGCAGGATTTTTGAGAGCTGCTGTGTTATCGTCGAGCCGCCCTGGCGTATCCTCCCTGAAAAAATATTGATGAAAAAAGCGCGCACAATTCCCTTGATGTTAACACCGTAGTGGTCATAGAATTCATTATCTTCGATTGCGATAAACGCGTGTATAAGATGCCGGGGTATTCTATCAAACAGTACTACTTCGCGCTTCTGTCTGAAAAGTTCAGAAATCAGGACGTTGTTTTTATCATAAATTTTTGTGGTTATATTCGGCTGGAAATTCGCGAGTCCTTTTACCCGGTAAAAGTCAATAATGACGATAACAATGAACGCAATGATGATGCCCGCACCAAGTCCTGCGGCAATGGTTCTCCCGGTGTGTGACGTCAGCCCGAAACGGTCAAAGATGTCCCGGATCCTGTTTGTCGAACCACTTCCGCCGAAGCTGGACCCTCCTGACGGCCCACGGCCCTGCCCCGGGGTTCTCAGGCGTGTTGATATGCCGCTGTATTTTCCCACGTAAAATTGCCCTGATAATTAGTATGAACCGGTTAGTCCCGATGATATTACACTCTCTGAGAACACGATAGCCGTAATTCTGGCAAGTGTTTTTTACAAATAATATTCGATGGACCCATTGAACGAAAGCGCGCTATAGAAATGTAATTTTTTTTTATTATCTCAAAAAAAATAAAAACAATAAAATATGATAGATATGGGGACATAAATTAAAATAAACGGCTATAAAAACCTTTAAACACCCATAGAATGGCTTACGTGATATTGTAAATGTGACGAGTGTTTACTGATGATATTATAATCATTTAGCTATCAGGGACGATAGCAATAAATTCAAGGAGGATGTTATGATTATAAATCACAATGTTAGTGCAATATTTGCACATAGAACATTAAAATTTCATGACTGGAGCATGACGAGGGACATAGAGAAGCTCTCATCAGGATTAAGAATTAACAGGGCTGGAGATGACGCTTCTGGTCTGGCAGTTTCTGAAAAAATGAGATCGCAGATACAGGGTCTTCGGCAGGCCGAAAGGAATACTGAGGACGGTATGTCTCTGATACAAACCGCTGAAGGATATCTTCAGGAATCCCATGACATTCTCCAGAGAATAAGGGTTCTTGCGGTACAATCTGCAAACGGAATATACACACCGGAAGACAGACAGCAGATCCAGGTTGAAATATCTGAACTTGTAGATGAAATTGATAGAATTTCTTCACAGGCTGAGTTCAACAAGATGAAGCTTCTTACGGGTTCTTTTGCCCGATTGAACCCGACAGCTTCAATGTGGTTTCACATGGGTCCGAATATGCACCAGCGTGAGCGTGTGTTCATTGAAACAATGACCAGTGCTGCGCTTGGATTGCGGAATCCCACCGTGTTGACGTTCATTTCGCTTTCAACACCTTCAAAGGCAAATGCTGTTATCGGTCTTGCTGATGAGGCGCTTCGTGTTATTTCGAAGCAGCGGGCGGACCTCGGTGCGTATTACAACAGGCTGGAGCATGCCGCGAAGGGACTCCTGAATGCCTATGAAAACGTGCAGGCTTCTGAAAGCCGTATAAGAGACACAGATATGGCTGAACAGATGTCATCGTTTACACGGTATCAGATTCTGACTCAGGCAGCAACAGCAATGCTTGCCCAGGCGAACATGAAGTCACAGGGCGTCTTACAGTTGTTAAAATAATTGAGCCAACATCGCAGTATCATTTGAAAAAAATAAAACGCCGGGTACTCCCACCCGGCGTTTTTTTATTTTGTTCACATGTCTGGTGAAAAATTATTTTTTCACTTTTTTCGCTTTAGTTTTGGCTTTGGCTTTTGCTTTAGGAGCTGCCTTTTTGGCCGGGGCCGATTTTGCCTTTCCGGCAGGTGCTGCGGATTTCTTCGGAGCGGCTTTTTTAACTAAACCAGACTTTGCAGCTTTTGCCGGTTTAATGTGTTTGGTTATCCATGTGCTTACCATATCCAGAACTTTCGCTCTTTCAAACTCCACTTCATTCATTGTTTCGTGGTACAGCCCTTCAAAGAGGTGGATTGTTTTGTCTTTTGAAGATGCCTTTTCGTGGGTGAGGATTGATCCTGAAAAATCACAGATTCTGTCGTCAGTGCCGTGAAATACAAGGAGCGGCATGTTGAGATCAGCGGCATGGTCCATGCACTTCTGTTCTTCGGCTACAAATTCACTGAACCACTTAAATGTTATCCGGTCATGAACCAGGGGATCGCTTATGTAGGTGTCAATTGTTTTTCTGTCATGAGATATCTGTTCGGCATCAAGTTCGTTCGATACGGCTACTCCGGGGAGTATTTTGGAAAAGAATAACGCCATTTTCGCTTTCACTGCCGGCGGTTCAACCGCGGGGATGAGACCAGCGGAGGAAAGAATAAGGGCATTGATGTCGTTCGGGTATGCAAGAGCGTATGAAAACGCAATTACCCCTCCCATGCTGTGACCGAGAAGAATTACCGGAAGATCAGGGTGATAGTTTTTGACAATGTTCATAAAAATTTTAAGGTCATCAGTGTATTCGCTGAAAGAATTGACATGTCCTCTTTTCCCGGCGGACATTCCATGACCGCGATGGTCAAGGGCGTACACGTGGACGCCCTTCCCGCTCAGCGCATTGATCAGATTCGCGTAGCGTCCGGAATGTTCTCCAAGTCCGTGTGCGATTACAAGAACTCCCTCCGGCTTTCTGGCAATCCAGCTCTGGAAGAAAATTTCAAATCCGTCTTTTCCTATTATTGTTCCGGTTGCATGTGTGTAGTCCTGCATTGTTATCCTCATCTGCATTCTTATAATATTATTATCTGCCTCCTTTAAAGGCTGCTCCGTGAATGATCATTCAGAAGCAGGGAGGCTCCCTGAGAATTACATAAAAAACCCCTCGGCCCGCATTTAACGGGTGAGGGGTGAAGAATGCAAGAATAATTTAAAAATATGTGTAATTAAAAATTTTTACTGGTTTCGTACAGCTTTAATAGAAAGCCTGTTCGGTTTCTGCTCCAGAATTTCAATGCCGAACCCGATGCTCGATGCTTTCGAGTTGAGCTCCTGGGCGAAATCGTGTGTTTTGCCTGCGAATTCAATTTCAAGTTTTGCAGCAGTTCCCGTCTGTCCCCTCGGATAAACTTTACCAACTCCGCGGATACGTCCCTGAAGCTGCTCCCGGAATTTTGTCATGTCGGCAAAATTAAGGCCGGCAACGGTTATGGTGATCATACGGCGCGTCGCCGATTCGAGAAATTTTTTCGTTATCTGGTTGAGGAACGGCCCTGATTCGAACTGATTGGTGTCCTCATCAAGCCTGCCGAGCATTTTCCTGAGACATCGCTGAATCGCGTCTTTCGAAGCTGTTTCCGCGTCAATATGAACTGCGGGAGCGTTCTGCGCGCTGGAGGCGAGAATTCTTCCTGTATACACATCAATGGCGCGGAGGCGGATATTTGCCTGCTTGGATTTCATGTTGCGTGAAACGCCACGGAGGGCACCTGACTGATCTGAAGTCTGTGCGGTTCCAATTATTATCACCTCTGCCCCAAGATCATCCAGGAGGAGGCTCTGGACATCTGCCCCGACTTTACCGTCCACCGCTTTCCCCATGAGATTGCGTTCTTTTCTCATGAGTTCCTGGGTCATCTGGGAATCAACAAATTCAAATCCGTGATTTCCCATGATTTCCATCATGGTGAGCTCGGCCACAGTGTTCCCCGGCTGATTTCTTGTCCCTTCAAATGTTTCCTGAATGAGCACCATGAATTTCGGACGCCCATAGTTGCGCAGTGTCGCTTCGATAGCTTCGTTTACCGCTGCCGGGAACACTTCGCCGCGGATAGTGGTAAAGTATGCGTTGTCCTGCGGGTATTCTTTCAGCACGGTCCAGTTTTTTACCATTCCTGTTGAACTTGCTTCAACAAGGGATTCCACCAGCGCGAAATCCTGAACTACCTGGCGTCCTGTAACAGTGGTGCCAAGCTTGGATTTAACCAGTTTATTCATCGCATCATCAATAGCTCTGTCCCGCGCAAGGGCTCTGTCGTTATCAAAAATAGTGGCGATTCCGGTCGCTTCGCCGATCATGTCGTTCCCGGGCTGTGAGCCATTCTGCCTGACGGAAGAACCGCCGCCGCAGTAAATAGTTGAAAAAATAAAAAACATTGCCACAAGCGCCATTACTGTTTTGCGTTTCATCAATATCACCCCTTTAAAATATTTGGCATCCCTCACGGTCGTAATTACCGATAGAATGCCGTCTCTATGTTGTGAACGGTCTTTCATTTCCCGTATTTCCTGACGTAAACTCACCCGTAAAGAAAGCCATATTGTAATTCGGGGATTTAGAAATTCCAGGATTGAATGTGTAAAATTAATTTAACAGTACAAATATAATTATAATTATAGAAAATAGTCAAACTATTTTTACAAAGGCGCTTCAAAAACTGTGTTACGTCTTAAAAAACGGCGGCAGGAGCCCTGTGGGTTTTGAATTGCAGTAATTGGTGGTGTTTCAAATTGTCAGCATCTGTATTTCAGGGTTCCAGGAAGTGCTCATAAAGAATCGTGGAGGCGGAATTGAGAATTTCATTTGATTGAGATAGTGAAGCGGTATCAGTTTTTTGATTGATATTCCCGGATACTTATCTTCATTATATAAAAAGTACACCATCACTATTCGCGGGAAAAATTTATGGAAAAAGATATTCTCCAGTCGATTAAACTTGAAATAAGCAGAAGTTTTAAACTCATGCCCTATGAGAGGATTTCTCTGCATAAAGTCCTTGGTATTATGAAGTCGGAACAGGGTTTTGCGGTGTTGCTGGGAGATATCTACAAGGGGACGATAATACGTCAGAGCGCGATTTCCGTTTTAAAAAATTATGACGACCCTCAGGTGCTCGCAATTTTTGTGGAACTGCTTGGAAAACCCCTCGGCATTGAAGAGAAAATTGATATGCTTGATTATGTCGGGCGAAACGGTGGTGAAAGGGAAGTCCCCGTTGTCCTTGACATTGTTCGGGATAATATTGATGAAAACGGCAATGCCGCAGATTATTCACTTGTTGCGAAGTGCATGAATGTGCTCAGCCTGGTGGGCAGAGGCAGTGATGAGGTATTTAATTTTTTCAGGAACATGGCTCTCGACAGGGGGCTTGCGGCGGAAATTCGTTCCCTGGCGATTATCGGGCTTTCCTCGTTTAAGAATATACCCCTTTTTGAGGAGCTGCTGAAGGATGACAATGAGGAGATATTTGGCTCTGTCTACCGGTCAATTGCGCTGCTGTGTAACAACCTCATGCGGGAGATGGAATCGAGCAGGACCGAAGAGGAGCAGATGTTCACCTATACTCCCGAGAAAGAGGACAAGGTCGTTCTTGAAATCAGGGTGCTCCTCGGGAAAATGACAATTCATTTTGAGTCGTTTCCGAACAGAGTAAAGGCTGAATATATCAACGCGATGCTTTCGAGCAACCACCGGGAGCTTATTATTTACGCGATGAAAGCGCTTACCTCCAATGATTCAGTTTTAATTGAACGCACGCTCTATCTTCTCTATGCCAATGTTGACCGGCTCAGGGACCCCGACAAGCTCTTCAGGAACCTGATTTCGCTTTCCATGGATACGGACCGGCAGAACAAGCTGATTGTGGAAATTTTTGAGAGTTATTTCACCAGTTTGACTGAGAACAGAAAAAATATTCTCCTGACGGATAAAATATTTAATTACATTATTGTCACGCTGGAGACTTTTTTTGAAACATATAGAAAAGAATTCATGGTGACCAGTGTAGCCGAAAAGGACTTTCCGGAAAATTTTCGGAGAATACGCCACTATATCCTTGAGCGTCTCACTCCTGAACTGAAAAACCGCATTGTCTATTATCTGCAGCATGAGGATACAACGAATATCCACAAACTGTTAGGGGGAATCGCGGAAAAAGTCCCCTTCATGCAGGGCGGCGATACTGAGGATTTTACTCTGCTGGTTGAAGTCCTCTATGATGATGATGAGAAGTCGCGGGAGATATCGGCATCACGCATCGATACGGTCAATTTTGAAAAACGGTATCTGCGGAACAGGATTGTCCGGCTCTGTGAATTGATCGGGCGGCTGAAAATCAATAATGCCGCAACGATCCTTGTGAAGATATTCAATTATGTGAAAAAATATCAGGATGAGGATATTTTTAATGCTACTGCCCATTGCCTTTCAGTGCTGAACTATTCCTACATGCTTGGAGAACTCGAACTGCTGCTCGCCACGGGAGATCAGGCTGATCACATGAAAGGGGTGAGGCTGCTTTCGCAGTTTTCTGACCAGCGTTCGCTGACAATTCTTATTGAGTACCTGCGTGAGCGGGCCGGTGAAATCAGTGAAGTGATTAAATCTATACTGCAAATTCTGGTCAGGAGAGATCTCGGGGCGAATATCGGGGCGCAGCAGGTATTTCATAATATAATAGAAGAAAACAGCGACCATGACATTAGAAGCGTTGCTGTTCTTTGCCTTGGACGATGCAGTTTTGAGTCTGACATGGAATATCTGAATGAAGTATTTTTTAATGTTTCGGATAATCAGTCAAAAGAAGCGGTGGTGCAGGCGATCGGCCACATCATCAGCACCGTGCCCTCGTTCAACAAGCGTCATGCGGTGGGTTTCCTTCAGGAATACCTGAAGGACCCGGGTATAAAGGTGCGTATATATTCATGCGCCCTTTTGATACAGCTGGGGCACCGGGATGCATTCAAAACAGTGCGCGATATGATGATAATAAAAAACAAGTCAATTCAGCGGGGGATACTGTCAATTCTCGGAGGACAGCGTTCCACCGAGCTCGGGTATTTTCTCATATCGCTCCTGAAAGAAGATTACGGGATTTCACATGATATTGTCTCAATTCTTAAAATGCTTCCAGAAGAGGAGCTGCGGGAAATTGATCAGTTCGTTGTAAATATATTCAAAAAGTATGAAAGCCCGGAATCCGATCTCCTTGAGAAAAAGCGTTCGCTGCAGCTGAGCGATGAGGATAAACCAATAAAAAATCTTGATGATGTCAACGCAACCATGCTCATCGTGGAGATTGCCGGATACAAAAGCATGGTTCAGAGCGTCAATATGTCGGAGCTTTCAGTGATCGCGGACCTCGTGAGTACAGGGATTCTTTCTGTAATCATGGATAACAAAGGTATCATAAACAGTATTGCTGACGGTGTCATCGTGGCGTATTATGAAGATGCAACCCTCGCGGCACAAACTGCAATGTATATGCTGGAAAAACTTGTTCGGGATAATCAGATGCGGAGAATCGGCCAGAAAGTTTCATTGCGTCTGATGATATCGTCGAGAAAAATGAAGATACTGAATCAGGAGTTCGTTTTTCTCCCTGAAGATACAATAAATATTCTTTCCCGGTCCTTTCTGTATAACAGGGTTGTCATTGACGGAGTCACTGCTCCTCGTGTCATGGAGAACTATTACAGTGAACCGCTGCCGGACCACGTGTTCCGGGAATCGTTCCAGGGACAGGAATACCGGGAGATTATTTCCCCTGTGAATTATCTCTCAAATGCGGAATCGGTCCTGAATATGTTCATAAAGCGGGTGCAGGAAAAGAGAATGCGCCAGGTTGAGCTTGATGAGGAACTGAAAAAAAGGAGGACTGTTTACAAATCCCCCACTGCAATCGCCTATGCACAGGCGATTGATGAAGTAGGTCGAAAGCTGAAAAATGATTTCAGCGATGTTGCCACTTATATAGAAAGAAGAGTCACCGACAGGGAGATGGTGACCAATGTGAATAAAATGCTTAACGATTCCTATAAGCGGTTTATTATGGAAATATCCAAGATAATAGTCGAGTAGCAGGTTTTTCTGTATTAATTAAGTTTAATGCCAGGCATTCTCCCCGCCTCCGGCGGGGAGAACCCTGTAGAACGGTATCGTTTCAGTTTATAATAACTGTTATTATGAAATGATATCGGAAAATGTCGTTTTCGTTTCCCGAAAGTCATTCTTTTTAAGATGTTCATATTCTTCCGGTGTCAGAATTCTACAGTTGTGATTTTCCATGTAGAGGTCGTTCAACTCGGTTTTCTTCGCGAAAAAGGGATCTTTTTTATTCCCCGCAAATACCAGATGCAGCGATATAAAAAAAGATATTGTCGCTGCAAATCCCAGAACAAGGCTTACCCAGAAAAGGATAGAACTTTTTCCGGCATCAAATCCCCCTGAAATGGAAAAGAGAATTACCGCGGGAACAAGGAGTGCCGGGAACAGAATCATGAGGAGCCGGAGTCCTGTTTTTCTGCTTTTGTACAGGCAGTTGGTGCAGTACCCGAAAACATGTTCCGTTGTTTCATCAAAGGATGTGATAACTTTGTAGTGGACCCTCTTCTGGGGCTTGAAATTGGTGGGTATGTATTCGGTACGGGTTTCCACTTTTTCAATATCTCCAATCCGGCATTCATACATGGTGTATGTTCGTTCCGTCGGTGCGCCACAGCTGATGCATTTTTCCATCGCGTCCTCCCGCAGGCAGATTATTAGAAATTTATCTGAACGCCGATCATCGCTTCAATAACCGGATCATCCGATTCATGCTGAATTGCGTCGAGGGCCATGTAGGCGTCCCCGGGCAGAAATGCCCCTGCAGTCATGAAAACTGCCACCGCTTCCTGATACTGGTACTCCAGCCGGAGATCAGCTTCGTTGCCTAACACTGTTGACGATGTGCCGTTCCATTCAAGTGTTTTGGTTGTGCGGAAATGCAGTATGCGCAGCTGCATGGTTACAGAAAAGTGAAAGATGTGCTGGAGCCTGATGCCGGTTCCATAGAGGCCGTACCAGCTTGATTCACCGCTTCCCCGAAGCGCCAGGCCTCCGGTATTGTCAACAACGATGTTCGAGAATTCGTGGGACGCCTTGATGTCCTGAAAGGAATTTTTTGCTTCGGCACTGTTGGGGTCACCCGTGGCACCTTCCGCGACAATGCTTATCTGGGTACTGTTGAAACGGCAGCCGGCTTCAAATTCCCCGAGCCATGCGTGTATATCAGTACGCCGGAAATCGCTATATATATCATTGATATCACGCAGATTGATGTGTCCGAAGTTGTAAATCCCTCCCGCGCTGACAAACCAGTCTCCCATGGAGAGCTTCACATGGAGCCCGGCCCAGTGGAGTGATGCTTTTCTGATATCGTCATCTTCATCCCCGTCATCAGTGGTGTAGGAGTCGTGTTCATGGGCGTAATATGCTTCACCGGAACAATAGGATGTGATGTTGAAGTTTGTCCCTGCTATGAAGATATTGTCATTTGTCTGCTTCGGAGAGTCAGAGCCCTCACCGAAGCTGTCCTCGGCATTATCGTACGCATTGATATATGCCCCGTACAGTTTCAGCTTTCTGCTGAAAAAATAACGGCTTAAATATGCGCCTGTGGCATCGCGGGCGAGGATATATCCTCCGGGAAGGCTGAAAGGCTGCAGCCCGATGGAAAGTTCCGTGTCGCTGCTGAGTGTAAATACCGCATACACGTCCCGTGTAATTATATTGGTGCCGCCATTACCCAATGCGAAGTCGTCCTTTCCGAAGGATGAACTGATATCGAACACGGTACGAATTTCAACATCCGGCAGCACCTTGAGGTACAGGCGGCCCCGTAAAAACAGGTCCTGATAATGGACGTCGTTGTAGCTGCTGTCCGGGGGAAATGTTTCCGGCATTTTAGACTTGCTTCCCGCATACCACTGACGCACACGGAGAAAGCCTGAAAGGTCAAGCTTTTCGAGTGTCGGGTCTATTTCGTTTGCGACTAACGCAGCGTCATGAAAAAGGGAAAGTGCAGATGTAATCAGTGTGACAATAAATACAATTTTAAAAAATCTCATTGTTCCGAACTCTTATTTTTTGTTGTAGTATTCAAGCCATTCGTCAATCCGTCCCTGCCGTGTCAGTTCCAGGATAAAGGTGTCTATCTGGTTTTTTAGGACAGTGTCCCCGAAGGGGAGTCCCGCACAGATTTTTTCGTGTCTGCTGCCTCCTTGGAGCAGGGTATAATTACCCCTTAATTCTGATGAATTGGTGTAAAGGTACTGGAGGAACAGCGAATCATGGACAAATCCGTGAGCTTGGCCGGATTTCAGTGCCTTAAGTCCCTCGTCATTCGTCGATACGATAATTTTCTGAATATCGGGAAATTCTCTGTCCAGGAGATGCTCATAGGAGCTCTTCTTCTTTACGGCAAACTTGAATCCGCTTATGTTTTTCAGGTCCCAGATTGTCCTGATCGGGTTCTGCTCAAATTTATCGCCGAAACGGGTCTGCGGGAGCCGGTGCCTGTTGGCGATGACCCCGGGGGTCATGGAAATATAGGATTCTGAAAACCATATCTTTTTAGCCCGTTCCATATTCCGGGAAAGCCCCGCCATAACAATGTCAACTTTTCCGGTTTCGATAGCGGATATATAGTCAGTGAGACTGAGGGGCACCGTGGTTGTTCTTACTCCGAGAAATTTTCCCAGCTCCTTTGCCATTTCAACCTCCACTCCACTCCTGCCGGCATTAAAATTAAGGGGGGGATAGTGCTCCGAGATGCCTATCCTTATTTCACCTCGCTGAATTATGCTCTGGTAGATTTTCCCATGTGGCATGGTTTCCGCTGAAACAGGCAGTGCGATCATGATCAGGCATAGTGCGGCGTATAATTTTCTTACAACATTCATTATAACCTCTATTTGATCAGTAAGGAAAGAGATTCATAGCCGGCGATGATTTTCTCCGGGTATGTGTTTCATAAAAGGGGACTGAAAAGTCATGGATAACATTTTTTAAGTTTTTTTGATAAAATCAAGGGAAAAATAAAAAAAATCTGGAAATAATTGCGGGGTATTTTAAGTATGCTATTAATGTTGTGATATCTCCAGTTTTCCGCTGAAAGATACTTCACTATTGCAATGTTTGTTGCAAGTCAACTATCTATGGAATTTAGTCACTTAATTTCCGTGTAGTTTTCTATTATTACTGGTTATTTTGTATTGACAAAAAAATAGCCGTATAATCTATTTCCCCTAACTATATCAGGAGGTAACATACGTGGCCGTCAAGATTCGATTGCAGAGAGTTGGAAAAAAGAAAATGCCCTACTACAAAGTGGTAGCCGTTGACAGCAGGAAAAGGCGTGACGGGAGCTTTATTGAAAACCTTGGACAATATCAGCCGGTAGCAGATGGCGAGCAGTTCAAGGTAGATGAAGAGCGGGTAATCAGCTGGCTAAAAAATGGTGCACAGCCTACAGACACTATTGAACAGTTATTGAAAAAGTCAGGGATCTGGAAAAAGTATAACGAAGCAAAATAATTCTACTGGAGGCGGGAATGAATTATAAGGATCTGGTGGAGTATATGGTCAAATCGCTTGTCGATAATCCTGATAGTGTACAAATTCGAGAGATTGAAGGGGAAAAATCCACAATCCTTGAGCTTAAAGTCACGAAAGAAGATATTGGTAAAGTCATTGGTAAACATGGAAGGATTGCAAGGGCAATCAGAACTATTATTAATGCCTCAGCTACAAAATCCGGCAAAAGGGTTGTGCTGGAAATACTTGACTGATTAATGTGCAATACTTACGAATTGGCAAAATAACAGGCGCTCATGGCTTACATGGGCGCCTTAAAGTTTTTGTTACGACTGATATACGGGAGCGCTTTGACGTTGGGCAGGAAGTGTTCCTCAAAAAGGGGGAGCAGTATAGCCCCCGCCGGATACTTGAATCCATTGAGCAGAAAGGGGCCCTGTATCTGATTGTGCTGGAAGGTGTCGAAGGCAGGGACCAGGCAATCGCCGAAAAAGGGAATGAGCTGTATATCCCCCAATCTCTCGCTGAAGAGACAAAGGCCCTGCTTTCGCCGGATGAATTTTATCATTATGATTTGATTCAGTGTGATGTTTATTATAATGATGTAAAGTTCGGTACCGTCGCTGATATCCTGAAGGCCGGGAGCGGGGATATCCTGCTGATTGAAGACCTCGCAGGGAAGCAGTTCATGGTTCCTTTCGTGAAAACCATGGTTGACCTGAAAGAACTGCAGCATCGCAGAATTGATATCTTCCCGGTAGAGGGACTGCTGGATATATAGCCCGCTGATGTGTCCGGGAAGAAAAGGGAGAGGCCCGGTTTACGTGAAGTGCAGGATAATTACACTGTTCCCGGAGTTTTTCACAAGTCCCCTTTCCACGGGGCTCATGGGGAAAGCGATTACGGCGGGAATACTTGATGTCGATATAATTGATCTGAGAACATATTCAGATGACCCGCATCGCAGATGTGATGACTACACATACGGAGGCGGAAGCGGCATGGTGCTGAAGCCGGAGCCGCTTTTCCGGGCCATTGACGCCGCTGCCGGCGAAGCGGCAACGGTGCTGTTGACATCCCCTTCGGGAAAGGTTCTGAACCAGAAAATGGTAAAGGAACTGTACGCATCGAAGGATATCTGCATCGTGTGCGGGAATTACGAGGGTGTCGATCACCGGGTTGTTGAATCCCGCGTTGATTTCGAGGTTTCCCTGGGTGATTATATCATCTCCGGGGGCGAATTCGCGGCCCTTGTGATACTTGACGCCGTTGCGAGATATGCCCCAGGATTCATGTCAAACAGCGAATCGTTGCTGGATGAAAGCTTTGAGAACGGACTTCTGGAGTATCCCCATTATACGCGGCCGGAAATCTGCGGGGGGATGGCGGTGCCGGAAGTTCTTATGAGCGGCGATCATAAAAAGATTGACCTGTGGCGGCGTGGGGTGAGTATTGATAAAACAAGGTCTGTGAGGCCTGATTTATATAGAGACTATCTTATCAGGAAAATACGAGGAGAATAACAATGAAGCTGATCCGTGAAATCGAAAAGGAACTGCAGCCGGTTGAAAGGGAGCTCAACTTCACTATAGGTGACACGGTTAAGGTTCACTACAAAATAGTTGAGGGTAACAGAGAGAGAGTCCAGATTTATGAGGGCATCGTTATTGCCATTAATAACAGAGGCATCGGGAAAACTTTTACGGTCCGGAGAATTTCCTACGATGTGGGCGTTGAGCGTGTGTTTCCTCTGTTTTCCCCGCGCATCGCGAATATTGAAGTAGTGAGACAGGGAAAGATCCGACGGTCAAAGCTGTATTTCCTCAGAGAAAGAAGAGGAAAATCCGCGAAACTGAAAGAGCGGCGGTACAAAGGCGCGACAAAAAAGGGTCCGAAGGCCTCAATGAAGGACGCTGTAGTGCCTGAAACCCCTGCTGAACTCGTTGAAACGAAAGAAAAAGAATAGGGATTCGCAGATAGCGGTATCCTTTGACATTGAATCTGAATGTTGTACCAATATAACGGCAGTAATTGCCGGAGCTGACGAAGCCGGGAGAGGGGCCCTTGCGGGTCCCCTTGCGGTTGGTCTTGTGGTATATCCCCGTGAGCTCTTTTCTCATCCCCCCGAAGAATTGCTGCACCTTGTCCGTGATTCCAAAAAACTAACTCACAAAGGCAGAATCAGGGCTCTAGCATGCATACAAATACACGCGTTATGTGTTTCCACATGCCTTGTGTCACACAGGATCGTTGACCGCCTCAATGTAAACGGGGCCACGGAATATGCCCTGCGCCGCCTTGTTGCCGGGCTTTCAATTTGTCCTGACCTCGTGCTTATGGATGGAAACTTCCGTTTGCAGGTGGGTGTTCCCGTGAAGTCGGTAGTGGGGGGGGACGGGCTTTCTCTGTCCATTGCCTCCGCCTCGATAGCCGCGAAGGTCCGGCGGGACAGTATTATGGAACGCCTCGATGTGCGGTATCCGGGTTATGGATTTAGTCAGCACAAGGGGTATGGGACGGCATTCCACCGGCACAGGATTGTGGAAATGGGTCCCTCCCCGGTGCACCGCCGCACCTATGAACCGGTAAAGAGCATGCATTGCCCCACTTTATTTTAAAAAAAAATATACAAAAAACTTGCCGATATAGAATTTTTTATGTACCTTCCTCTAATGAAAAATTTTATACAGGGGAATGTAATTTCCGGGAAATGCCGGTCAGTAATCTGTGTGATCATGATTCCGGGTAATCCGAATAAAGTGACATAATTATTCGGAAAAGTGGTTGCAAAATTAAATCCCCGTGGTATCAGGGAAGAAGTATAGTTTTGTGAGAGAAGTTTTAAGAAGCGTAATCGTAAAAAAAATTTTAATTTTTTTTGGAGGATTTTGTATGAAGAAATTACTTGGTGTAGTTGCAGCCCTTGTTATGTTCATGGGTGTTTCGGTTGCCGCACAGGCGCAGTATGCGGTGACAAATGATGTGATTTTTGTCCGGCTTGGATATATTCCTGCTTACACAGTATCGTTCGATGAACAGGATTGGGACGACCTGGAATTTTCCGGTTTTGCAGCAAACGGTGAATACAATGTGAACATGGGTCAGTTCTGGATTGGTATAGGCCTTGAGTACCAGTATGTTGTTGATGAAGATGCGCAGGATGGAACGGAAGACTATACAGCGCAGTTCCTTCTTCCTCAGGTTAATGCGAAGTTTGTTACCGGTGGAGGACTTTATATTGGGGCGGGTTTTTCTGGGAAATATCTTATAAGTCAGGATTACGGTAATAGCGACTATGAAGCGAAGAAAAAAATTGATCTCTGGGGTAACATCATTATAGGATTTTTTACTCCAATTACTGAAGGAGTATATTTTGATGTAGAGGGAAGATTCGGGTACAACCTCACAAACAACCAGTTTAGTGAGTGGGAGGACTCTTCTGATAAGATTGGTATGGATTCAGCATATGATATCGCAATTTATGTTGGTGTTGGTTTTAGGGCCCTTTCAACAGGTCTGTAAAAAACAACCGTCATTTATTTTGAAAAACAAAAGACCCGCCCGGAAACGAGCGGGTCTTTTTGTGTGCGACCATATTCTCCCAGTGGTTGTCTGTATGAGTAACAACTGTCAGGTCTGCGGCAGATAGAGGGCGGGGTAATGTTTTTCACCTGAAGCCTTTCGCCGGAAACCCATATTGCCGTTGACAATACGCCTCAGGTAATGTAGGTTTTTTATATTGATGTCGGGAGTCCCCTGACACGGCGTAATCATCTGTGGCCGTCTCGTGTTCGGGTGAAAAGAAAAATTGTGAAAATAAATACTCAGAATATTATAACAATTTCCGGAAAAGCCGCGGTAAAGGATATGCTCCGGAGCATCCCCGAGGGGGGACGGGTCACGGCGCAGGTTGTTGAACGCCTTGACTCCCGGAATGCTGTTATCGAAATCAGGGGGAAGCACATCAACGCAAGTTTCGAAACGGGAATTCCTTCCAGGGGGCGCTTTGTTCTTGTGATGAAGGAAAAGAGCGGTTCTTCGTTCATCTTTTCCATATTGAGCCGTGACAATATATCGACGGAATTGAAAAAACTTTCAGGATATATCCTTGATGATGTTTCAGGCAGGATGATGCCCGGAAAGGGAATGGCGGACTCCCTTGGGAGAAGCAGTGTACGGACCCTCATGGACCTGAATCTGCTGCTGTTCGGGGCGGGGAAGTCCGGGGATGAAGGGGCTGTTATCATCCGCCTGTTGAACAATATAATGAAAAAAGACCTGAAAATGGCGTCGCTGCCTTTTTTTTCTTATCTTTTTCTGCAGAAAAGCGGTATTAATAGCGATTATCTCATTCCCCTCCTTTCCCTGATGGGGGGCGGAAAACGCAGGGATGAGCGCGCGGTGAAGGATATGCATGGGGGAGGGAACCTCAGGGATCTGGTTGATGGTATCGCGGGAAACATCAGAGATAGTGCTGACTCCGGGGATCTTTCCGGGGATGATATGGGAAGGATCATGAAGTTTCTTTTCGGACCGGGAGAAAAGGCGGGAGATTTTATTTCCGGGGCCATCCCGGTGCGGGACGGGGATGAATGGAAGGCGATGCGGTATCTTCACCGGAAGAATGCGGTGCTATGGGGGATGGAGTTTTCTGCGCTGGGTTATATCGACATCCTCGTGCGGGACTTCCCTGATATGCTTGATATAGGCGTGTTCTGCCGCGAGATAAAAGCTGTCGATTTTCTAAAAAAAGATATTAACGGATTGCATAAAAGAATAAAAAATTTTGTTGAAAAAAAATTATCAATATCGCTATATAACAGTGTCGAAGTATTGAATGAGTGCATCAGTACATTTGAATCATCGTCGGCCCTTCTCGGTGTCGATATGAAGGCCTGATATGGACAGGAAGAAGGCAGTTGCTCTCGGATATGAAAAGGGTGATACCTCTCCTTCGGTGCTTGCAGTCGCACGGGGGTTTCTCGCGGAAAAGCTTCTTGAAGTGGCCCGGGAACACGGAATAACAATTGTAAATGACCCCGATCTTGCCGGCGTACTGAGTGAATTACATACGGGTGATGAAATACCGGAACATCTTTACCGCGCGGTGGCTGAGGTGTTCAGTTTCTGTTACAGAATGAACAGTGAATTCAGGAAAAAAATTGACGGTTTTGGATATTAAGCGATGTCTCAGATGAAAGAAATTCTTGTGGAAGACCTGAAGCCTGGTATGCGGTTTGACAAGCCGGTATATATTGACAGCAGTAATATGCTGGTGGGAGCAAATGTTTCCATAAAAGAGAGTGATATTAAAAAGCTGATGAAATGGGGTGTCGCCAGTATTGAAACAGCGGGTGCCCTGGTTTCAACTGATGCTGACCTGAAGCTGGAAAAGAGAATTGAAACATTTCATCCTGTTGATGTTAATGCGATTGTTCAAAACTATAATAATCTGCTGAGGAAGCGAAGAAATCTCATTGAAGTGCACCGGCGGGCATGTACTGAAGTGGAAAAGGTGCATTCCGCGATCAAGACAGACCAGAAGTTTACCACTGAAGGCCTCGAAGAAGCCCTGGATGGTATCATTCGTCTCATGGGGGAGAGCAGCAATATATTCCTGTTTCTCTATGGCCTTGACGAAGGGAAGAACACCCATGTGGTGCATTCGGTTAATGTCACATTTTATTCCATATTGATCGGTATTGCGTTGAAATATACGCCGGAAAAACTCGGCGAACTCGGCCTCGCGACGCTTCTGATCGATGCGGGGATGCTGAAAATCCCCCCGTATATCATGAGTAAACAGTCAAACCTCACCGAACAGGAGTTTAATCTTATCCGCACCCACCCGCTTCATGGATACCGGGCGCTGAAACAGCTGGGTCAGGTCAGTGACGCTGTGGCGGCAGTGGCGCTGCAGCACCATGAGCAGTATGACGGGAGGGGGTATCCCCGGGGATTGAAGGGGCATGAGATTAGCGAGTACGCAAAGGTTGCCGCCATTGCGGACAGCTATGAGGCGCAGATATCCAACAGGAGCTACCGGAAGAAGCAGTTTTTTTACCATGCCATGAGAAATTTGCTCTCAAGCGGCGTTAATAAATTTGATCCTGTTATCCTGAAGGTGTTCCTGTCCAGGATGTCGGTATATCCAATAGGGTCCCTTGTGCGGCTTAACGACAACAGTACCGGAATTGTGGTGGGTTCTGTCCCCCAGAAGCCCATGCGTCCCATTGTGAAACTTGTATTTGATGAGCAGGGAAAGCGGATTCCCGAAACAAAAATTGTCAATCTCCTCGAAGAAATATCACTATATGTTGTGAAGGCTCTGGACGAGGAGGAAGCGGGAGTGAATTTCCTCGAAGTGCTGTAATCCCACTTACTGTTTTATCCTTCCACCCTTTTACACACCACATTGATCCGGAGGTATATTATGGCCGGAAGCGGAGCACGAAAGGACCTCGGCCAGTGGGGAGAGGATAAGGCCGCAGAGTTCCTCCTGGAACAGGGATTTGAGATTGTCTGCAGAAATTTCCGGAACGGCAGGTACGGAGAGATAGATATTATTGCCGTGAGGGAGAACCTGCTGATCTTTGTTGAGGTCAAAACCAGAACCGGTGAATATTACGGCGGTTCCCTGTATTCGATTACCGGAAGAAAAAAGTCCATTCTCAGGCGCTGTGCCCTGCGGTTCCTTATGGAAAACAGGAAATACTATTCGAAAGAGATTATGTGCAGGTTTGATCTCCTGTATAATGAAAAGGGGGAGATTTTCTGGGTAGAAGACATTATTCGGTAAAATGCTGATATTTTTATTACATCCTGTATTCGGGTAATATATACATTATTTTCCGTACTCAATTATTGCTGATAGAGTGAGTATTTGACGGATCGGGAAGGGCCGCGCAGTCACGAAAAAGAAGGAAAAAAAGGCGTTATTTTATAAAGATTCGTTAAGTGCTTTTTCGTTTATACCGAATGATTAATATGGTCTGAGAACTCTGTTCAAGGAGGAGCAGGGGGACCTGAAAAGGGGTGTAGATATGGAAAATCTCATGAACAAGGAGGATCGTGAGATAAAGCAGGGTAAAATATCTGGTGATTCCGAACTGATTGACGAATATCGGAAACGAATCGCAGATCCGCAATATCTCGATCACGCTATTATGAAAATAGCTGCTGATTTATCTCACTATCTAACTAAGTGAAGGTTGAGAGGTTTCATCCTTGACAGCGTTGCCGGTGCCGGCAGGCGCCGGCAGCGCAGAAAGGGGACTTTATGCTTGAAAAAAGCGATTCTTATTTTCAACTCAGGGAAAGCAGAAAGCTGGTAAGGCTTTTTTTCGTGCTTTTCAGCTGTGTGATTTTCGGGCTCGGGTACATCTACCGGTTTTATTTCTGGCCGTTTTTGTTCGCACTGATAATATATCTGGCGCTTCGCCCACTCCACGACAAAATTCTGCACTATGTGAAAAAACGCTTTGCCAGCGCAAGCATCATGGTAATTCTCATTATCGGGCTGATTCTTCTGCCCTTGTTCTTTCTGCTTCTGTCCCTTGCTGATCAGGCATACGAATTATACATGCATATCCAGACAACGGTAAGTGTGGCTTCAATCAACAAGTGGGTTGATCAGAGCGCACTCATGTCAATGGTTGATGCGAATCTCAATATAAGCCGTGCAGAAATAATTCAGAAGACGATTCAGATGATCCAGAACACCTCCCTTGCGGTGTTCGCGAACCTTACCAGCCTTGTGACTTTTTCCCTTAAGCTCGGAATAAATTTTTTCTTCATGATTCTGATCCTGTTTTTTCTTTTTAAAGATGCCTACCGGCTTGGGGAATCATTTTACCGGATACTCCCCTTTCCCGATGATATTGAACGGGACATTGTGGGTCGCTTAAAGGATGTTATAAAAATTCTCCTCGCGGGAAACCTGTTAATAATGATACTTCAGGGACTGATGGTTGGAATCGGGCTGTATGTGGGCGGTTTCAGCATGCCGTTGCTCTGGGGTAGTATCGCGGCGGTGCTGTCGCTGATACCGGTTATAGGGACGTCCCTGGTATGGTTACCCGCAACACTGTTTTTTATTCTGATCGGAAAATACTGGGCTGCAATATTTGTCAGTATATGGTGTATGGTGTGGTACATGGTCCTTGAAAATGTCGCGAAACCGAATATTTTCGGGAAAAAACTTAACTTTCATCCAATCATTTTCTTTTTTCTTCTTCTTGGCAGCATTCAGGCCTTCGGACTTGCCGGCGTACTTATAGGCCCCATTCTCCTGACGCTTTTTTTCTCCTTGTGGGAGATATATAAAATCCTCAATAACTATGATGTGCAGCTGCCGGAATCAGATCAGGCTGCCGACAAACCTCTTGATACAGAGTAACATTACCTCTATAAAAAATTCTCTTTTATTATTGACACATTCAGCATTTGCTATTTGTTGAAACAGTAATTGCTGTTTGCTGTAATGGGTGCTGAGGTCCGTGGCATTATAAATAATAATTATCAGGAGAATTCTTTATGAAAACCCGTATCACTGAACTTTTTAAAATTAAATATCCCATTATCCTTTCAGGAATGAGCTGGATAAGCACACCGGAACTTGTTGCGGCAGTTTCCAATGCAGGGGGCATGGGGATACTTGCAACAGGGGTCCTCGGTGTAGAGGAGACCAGAGAGTATATCAAACGGATAAAGGAACTGACAAAGAAGCCCTATGCGGCAAATGTGACACTGTATTTTCCCGGCGCCGAAAGGAATGCGGAAATCCTGATCGAGAACAAGGTCCCCGTGGTAAATTATGCCCTGGGGAAAGGGGACTGGATAGCAAAAGAAGTGCACAAGTATGGCGGCAAGGTGATCGCGACAGTTACCACGGCGAAACATGCCCTTGCGGCACAGCGGGACGGCGCTGACGCGCTGATTGTTACTGGCCATGAAGCCGCAGGACACGGCGGAGCGGTAACGTCAATGGTGTTGATACCAAGCATTGCTGATATCGTTGATATTCCTGTTATCGCGGCAGGGGGGTTTGCGGATGGTCGGGGGCTTGCTGCGGCGCTTTCCCTCGGTGCAGAGGGTATCGCAATGGGGACGCGTTTTATGAATTCCGTGGAAAGCCCTGTCCACGAAACGCAGAAGCGAATGAGCAGTGAGAGCGATGTGTATGATACGGTGTATACCGACAAGGTGGACGGCCTGAAAGCGAGGGTTCTCAACACAAAGGGAGCGCGGCGGCTTATAAAAAAGAGGCTGAATCCTTTCAGCGCTGTTATCCGTTCAAAGGCGATTGCGGATATGCTCGGTTTTCCATGGCTGAAACTGGCAGTGGGTATTATGTTTTCCGGCTTTAAGCGGTCAATGCAGATGGCGCGGATGGCAATCGGATTCAAGGCGTTTCTGGTTGGCACCATGAACGGCGATAACAGGATGGGTGTACTCCCCATGGGACAGATTACCGGAATAATCCACGATACCCCTACCGTTGAGCAGATATTAAAGAATATTATTGCCGAGGCGAAGAAGGTTAAGAAAAAGCTTGATGTGACAATAAAATAATATCACCCGCATAACTGTGCTGCTGTTCTTTTGGTGTGAATTTGTAAAAACCCGGAAAAATTCCGGGTTTTTTTATGAACTTTGCCGGTGATTGTTATTGACAAATTTTTTTCAAATAAAATGATTGAATATGCACTTATTTGCATATAGTTTTTAGAAGTGCTTTTTCAGCGTGATATACTTATATCCGGGTCACAGGGGAGGACGTACATGAAAACAGCAATTACTGAAATGTTCGGTGTTGAATATCCTATTATCTGCGGCGCCATGATGTGGCTTTGTACGCCGAAGCTTTGTGCCGCCATATCGAACGCAGGGGGGCTTGGAAATCTCACCGCGGGAAATTATCCCACAGAAGAGGAATTCCGGAACGCGATCAATGAAACGCGGAGTATGACGGATAAACCTTTTATGGTTAATGTCACAATTCTGCCGTCAGTGCATATCGGGCCGGAACAGCATAAAATGTATCTGCGGGTGTGTGCACAGGAAAAGATCGCGGGACTTGAAATTTCCGGCGCTCCCCTTGACAAGGCGGTGGGGATGGAGATTGTGGATCTCCTGAAGAAAGCGGGAGTAAAGCTGTTCCACAAGGTTGGTTCTGTCCGTCATGCCGAGCACGCGGTAAAGGCGGGATATGACGGAATTTACGCCGCGGGAATTGAGGAAGGCGGACATCCCCTGAATGATGATGTCACCACAATGGTGCTGACGCCGCGGATTAAAGATGTATGCCGGGTCCCGGTGGTAACCGTGGGTGGTATTGCTGACGGGCGTTCAATGGCGGCGGCAATGGTCCTGGGGGCCGACGGTGTTATGATGGCGACACGGTTTGTGGCGACGCAGGAATGTGAAGTCCACGAAAATATCAAGCAGCACCTGATAAAAAGGCATGAAAACGATACCGCACTGATCTGCAAGAGCATCGGGCTCCAGGGACGCGCAATCCGGAACAAGGTCGTAGAGGATGTCCTGGCTCTTGAAGCGAAGGGATGCGGCTTTGAGGAACTGCTGCCTCTTATTGCGGGGAAGAAAGTGAAGGAGGCATGGGAAACCGGAAATGTTGATCTCGCACCCATGATGATGGGGCAGTCTGTCGGGCTGGTGCATGATGTGCCTTCGTGCAGAGAGCTTATTGAACGGATGGTAAGGGAAGCGAAAGAAGAGATATCCCGCGTTTCAGGCCTTCTGTAAATTCAGGAGTTACGATTTATTATGGCAATAACCC
Source organism: Spirochaetota bacterium (assembly GCA_029573825.1). GTDB lineage: Bacteria > Spirochaetota > UBA4802 > UBA4802 > JAGODF01 > JAKQCH01. Next base: position 42,803 of record JAKQCH010000420.1, read on the forward strand.
ACGCAATCCTTGCATCACTTGTAGGAGACAAACCCTGCAGCGGGTACGACCTTGCGAAGCAGTTTAACAGCTCCCTCGGTTTTTTCTGGAAGGCCTCTCATCAGCAGATTTATCGTGAGCTGGCAAGAATGGAAAAAAAGGGGCTGGTGATGTCTGAAGTGGTGCAGCAGGAGGACAGGCCTCATAAAAAGATTTACAGGGTAACGGATGAAGGGACGCAGTATCTTGTGGAGTGGATCGCGTTGCCGACGGAGCCGTCACCGGTAAAGGAGGACCTCCTCGCAAAATTTCATGTGGGATATCATGTTCCGATACATATTATCATTGACGAAATTTTAAGGCGCAGAAAAATTCATGAAGAAAAACTGAAATTATATTATGAACGGGAAAGGGAATATTTTCCCGATGTTGCACAGATGTCAATGAAAGCAAAATTCCGCTACCTTAATCTGCGGCGGGGAATAACTCATGAAGCTTCGTGGATTTCATGGTTTGATGAGGCCCTGGCCCTCCTCGGGGGAGCGGCTGTCGAGTAAGCTTCATTGAGGACTATATACAACGAAACGGATGAAATATGCCGTTTTAAAAAAATTATTTTTTAGGAGTTTTGTATGAAAACAAAAATTACCGATCTTTTTAAAATTAAATATCCGATCATCCTTCCCGGCATGAGCTGGATCAGTGTTCCGGAACTGGTTGCGGCGGTGTCAAATGCAGGGGGGCTTGGATATCTTGCGACAGGACCTCTTACTCCGGAAATGACCCGTGAATCAATCAGGAGAATCCGTCAGCTAACCGACAAACCATTCGGCGCAGGCTGTACCCTTCTGATGCCGGGGGCACGGGAAAACGCCGAGGTTCTCATTGAGGAAAAAGTCCCTGTTATTAATATCTCACTGGGACGGGGCGAAGATATTATCGAGCGTGTGCATCAATACGGTGGAAAAGTAATATCAACTGTTACCACGGAGAAACACGCCCTTGCGGCGGAAAAAGCAGGGGCGGATGCGCTCCAGGTGACAGGACACGAAGCTGCCGCCCATGGTGGACTTGCCACGACGATGGTCCTTGTTCCTGCGATTGTTGACGCGGTGAGCATTCCTGTTGTTGCTATCGGCGGATTCGCTGACGGAAGGGGCCTTGCGGCAGCCCTTGCCCTGGGAGCGGAAGGTATAGGTATGGGTACCCGTCTCTCAATGACAAAGGAAAGCCCGGTTCATCAGGACACAATTCAGAAACAGCTTGAGTCTGGAATTCTGGATACCCTTTATTCAAACCGGTTTGACGGGCTGAACTGCCGTGTACTCAAGACTCCTGCGGCGTCAAGGGCGATAAGACGCGGTATGAGCCTCCCGAGGGCAATCATTGCGGGTCCGCGAATTGCCCGTGAAATGAATCTTCCATTCTTTAAGCTGATGCTGGGCATGATAGCCCAGGGACCAAAGACCATGATGACCCTTGCTCACATGGCAACAGCATTCGATAAAATTCAGGCGGCAACCGAGGGTGATCTGAAGAATGGCGTGCAGCTGATCGGTCAGTGCCAGGGTATTATTCATGATGTGCCTTCGGTTGAAGAAGTGATAAAACGCACGGTGGATGAAGCGCTGAAAATTCAGAAGGCAATGGGCGTTAAGCTTGAGGGAAAAACCGGGGGAACATCAAAGCCCGCAGCAGCGAAGAAAGCCGCACCAAAAGCGAAGGCTGCCCCCAAAGCAAAAGCCAAAAAAGCGGTTTCTAAAAAGAAATAAACATTATTAAGCCGCACAGCAATCAAAGGGGGCTGACCTTTCAATGACGGGTCAGCCCTCTTTTTTTATCATGCAGATTATTTACCCTGCTGAAAGAGTGTCATACCCAGCATTACCTGATTGCGGTCCTCCATGTTCAGTGCCGCCTCCAGGCCCCCGGCATCAATATTGATGTTTATCGCTTCTTTTGTAAGGCGGAGTCCAAAGTGATTTTTTGACATGAGAATGGCGGCGTATTCCTTTGCGGTGTCCAGAAGCTTTTCCCGGTCAACCATCTTGCTTACGAGACCGAGGTTTACAGCCTCTTCGGAGGACATAAATTGCCCGGTGTACATGAATTCATACGCCCTTCCTGATCCGATCATGCGCGGAAGAAAATAGCTGCATGACATGTCGGCGCCGCCAAGGCCGATATTGATGTAGGCGGCGCAGAAACGGGCATCAGGTGAGATTACCCGTATGTCGGAAGCGAGAACGAAGCTGAATCCCTGGCCAGCTGCGGCGCCATGGACCGCGGTGATAATAGGCTGCGGCGCCCGGCGCATCGCAAGATTGATCCTGGCAAGGCGGGCCTGGAAGCGATAAAATTCCTGGGTGTTCATTTTAGGGGCCATTTCCATGGTCTCTTTCATGTCAAGACCGGCGCAGAAACCTTTGTCGCCATTTCCCTTCAGTATGATGACCTTTGTATCGAGATCATAAAGCCGTTCTCTCCAGAACTCGTCCAGTTCCTCCATCATCTTGTGGCTTACGGCGTTGTATACGTCAGGCCGGTTAAGGGAGAGAAGCCCGACGCCCTTTTCAATTACTTCATATTCGATTGTAGTATAGCTCATAGTGCACCTTCTTTATAATGATAGGATTACTCACAGTATCTGCCGGTTTTGCCGGGTGTCAACAGGAATTAATTGTTTTTGCCGACGGCGATGTGCGTTTTCCTGCGGGTCACATAAAGTACAGCAACAGGCAAAAATGATATTTTATGGTTGACAAAAATAAAGAATGAAACATAACAGTGTTATGTTTCGGGCTTCAGGCGGGGCACCGGGAAAAACAGGGGGAGAAGGACTTGGAGAGAAAAAACAGCCGTACGCATATTCTGAATGTCGCACGGAAACTGTTTTTAAAGCAGGGTTATAATGGCGTGTCCCTGCGGGAGATCGCTGCGGCAGCAGACCTTACGACAGGAGCGGTGTATCATCATTTTAAAAATAAAAAAGAAATATATAATGCAATATGTTTTGAGGCGGGGGACATGCTCGTTTCACTGTTCCATGAAAGTGAGATACACCAAGACACCCCCAGCAAAAAGCTCATATCGATATACGATTCCTTTATAAGTTTTTTTTACCGGCACCGGGACTATTACAATATACTCATGGAATACAAGGCAGAGTACAGCGGCGGGAAGGGTGACAACGAAGATATAATCAAAAAAATGGCGGAAGTTGCCGGTGTCGTGGAGCCTCCGATTCTGCAGGGTATCGATGAAGGTATCTTCAGGACTATCGATCCGAAACTGCTCGCGATGTTTCTGGCCGCGGTTTCGGAGGGGATGCTGCAGTATAAGAAAATCGGACTGTTCGATTATATGGGGATATCAGACAGCGATTTTCGAAGCTTTATGTATGAACTGGTGGGGAGAGGAATTCGCAGCGATTCGTGACGAATATAATTTTGAGGAGGCCGCAATGTATACGAAACTGTTCAGCCCGATTTTCATTAATACCGTTGAAGTGAGAAACCGGATCGCGTATCCTTCGATGGGGCTTTTATACTCAAATGACGGCGCTTTCAATGACAGATATTACGAGTACTTCAGGGAAAAAGCGCGGGGAGGCGCGGGAATTGTTACTGTCGGACCTGTCGGTATTGATAAGGTGGGGGGGATGGGAGTTACGCTTTCTTTAAAGGGGGATGATACCATACCTGCATTCGCGAAATGCGCCGAAATTATAAAACAGGAGGGGGCCAGGGCATGGGTACAGCTCTTTCATGCGGGGGGATATGCGGCGTCATGGCTGATTGACGGTGAGACACCGATGGCTCCGTCATCAGTGTACAATAGCTATTCCAAGGAAACCCCGCGTGAAATGACCTCAGACGATATAGGGCAGACAATTGAAAACTTTATTCGTGGAGCTGAGCGCGTGAAGGAGGCCGGGTTTGACGGTGTGGAAATAATAGCCTCAGCGGGGTATCTTATTACACAGTTTCTTTCGCCGATCAGGAATATCCGGACTGATGAATACGGCGGCAGCTTTGAAAACAGGACACGCTTCCCCCGTGAGATTATTGAAGGGATGCGGAAACGTCTGGGGCCTGACTTCCCCGTGACCATACGCATGGCGGGAAATGACTTTATTCCCGGCAGCAATACCGGTGTGGAAGCCCAGGACATCGCGCGGGTTTATGAAAAGGCAGGCGTTGATCTCATCAACGTCACCGGAGGATGGCATGAAGCCCGTGTGCCTCAGCTTCCCATGCGGGTGCCGATATCCGCGTATTCATATCTGGCGCTTAATGTTAAGCGGGCGGTGTCGGTGCCGGTAATGGCGTCAAACCGGATTGCCGATCCCGGCACAGCGGAGCAGATCATCAGGGACGGTGTCGCGGACATGGTGAACCTGGGGCGGGTTCTCCTCGCTGACCCCCAATGGCCCCTGAAGGCGAAAGAGGGCCGGGCACGTGAGATCAGGCCCTGTGTTGCCTGCAACCAGGGATGTACTGATACAATTTTCAGCGGTCAGCCGGTTTTCTGCATCGTCAACCCCCGGGCAGGGTATGAAGGAGTCCGCGTCATTGAGAAAACGGCTTCGCCGAAAAACATTATGGTAGTGGGTGCCGGTCCCGGGGGCCTTGAGGCCGCAGTGCGGGCCGCTGAAGCCGGGCATAATGTTTCCATCTATGAAAAGGGGCCGGATATCGGCGGGCAGCTCTGGATAGCGGGAGTGCCTCCCCACAAGAAGGACATCCATGAGATACTGCGGTATTACCGGTCGATGATAAACCGCCCGAATATCAACTGCCTTCTTAACACCACAGTGTCAATTGACATGATTAAGGATCTGCATCCGGACTATGTGATTCTCGCGGAGGGAGCCGCGGCGGCGATGCCTCATGTCGACGGGATTGATGACGAACATGTCGTGTCTGCATGGGATGTTCTGAAAAATGATCCTCCCCTGGGAAGGAAGATTGCGGTTATTGGCGGCGGGGCCGTGGGGCTTGAGACAGCGCATTTTCTCGCTGCAAAGGGGACGATATCTCCCGAAACCCTTCACTTCCTGTTTGTCTATAACGGAGAGAGTATTGAACGGCTGAAGGAGCTCACTACGAAAGGAGTGAAAGATGTCACGGTGTTTGAAATGCTTCCAAAGACTGGTGCCGACGTGGGGAAATCGACCCGGTGGGTCCTTACGGGCGACATTGAGCGGCTGGGAGTGAAAGTAATAATCGGAGCGAAGGTCTTGTCTGTTGGGAAATGTACCGTGGCGTACGAGAAGGGGGGTATCAGGGGGGAAGAAAAATTTGATGATGTGGTAATCGCGGTGGGTTCAGTTTCAGAGCGGACCCTGGCGGATCAGATCGCAGCAACGGGAATTCCCTTCTATGTAGTGGGCGATGGGAAGCGTCCCGCCAGATTGAATGATGCGATACATGAGGCGTTTCTGGCGGTTCTGGATATCCAGAACAATATCAAAGAAAGGTGATAGTAAACTCTGTGCTGTTGTGTGCGGTGAGTTCCAGATGTCCCCGGAGGTCCATGACGAGGAGGCGGACAAGCTGGAGCCCCATTGTCATGGGTTTGCTGATGTTGACGGTATCCGGCATGCCGCACCCATTGTCCCCGATGATAAGGGAGTAGTGGCCGTCATTCTGCGCTCTGAAAAATTTGATAAATATCATGTTGCCGGCATTGCTGCTGAAGGCGTGTTTGAACGAATTCGTTACCAGTTCATTAATTATCAGGCCGCATGAACGTGATTGTTTCATGTCAAGAAATGCCTCCTCAACGGTCATGTCCAGCTGTACCGTAAGGCCCTTCTCCCGGTATGCAGAGAAGAGGTTGTCGAGGATGCATTGTATATAGTCCCTGAAATATATCCGCCCTGACTCTTTTGAGCTGTAGAGCATCTGGTGGACCATCGATATTGACTGTATGCGGTTGCTGCATTCCTTGAAAAGGTCCTGGATGTTTTTATCCTTAATGTTCCGTGACTGCAGAAAGAGCAGGTTTGAAATGATCTGAAGATCATTTTTTACATGATGTGTGGTTTCACGGAACAGCGTCTCTTTCTCGCGGAGCGCTGACGCTATTTCTTTTTCCCTGTTTTTTTTTTCAGTTATATCCCTGATGAAGCATGCGGTCATGTTGTACGGCGAGTCCGTCAGCTGGAAAAGGCACAGATTGAGGGAGACAGATGCCCCGCTCTTCCCGATTCCCTGTATTTCCCGTTCAGCGGGTACTTTCTCTGTTGTGTCGTACGCAGAGAAATAATCAAGGACCTGCTGTACTGCAAGTTTTGATGAGAGTTCCATGAAGAACGTGCATGGCTTTCTGAAGGCGTCGTATTCGTCAAAACCAAGAAGATATTTCATCTCCTTATTCCAGAAGATAATATTGGCATCAGCATCAATGAGAATAATGCCGTAGGGAATTGAATCTGCCACGAGACGAAACCGTTCAATGATACTGTCAGGTTTTTCCGGGAGGAATTTTCTTTCAATCGCAATTTCAATGGCAGCTTTAATTTCGTCGATGTGGAACGGTTTCAGAATATAACCGGCGGGGTTGAGCTTCTTCGCGCGTTCGATGTATTTGTCATCACCATAGGCAGTGATGAAAATTACCGGGATTTCCAGTTCGTTGATAATTATTTCCGAAGCGGCAATTCCATCGAATTCTCCCGGCATCACAATGTCCATGAGGATCACATCGGGAAGGACATGTTTTGCCATCAGGACGCTTTCCTCACCCGATGACGCACGGCCCACAACATTGTAACCCATCAGCGTGAGACGCTCTTCGAGTTGTGTTGATATAAGGGCCTCATCATCGACAACCATAATGTTTTTCATCTATTTCTCCCGGATTTTTTTATAGGGATGCGTGTTGTGAGTAGAGTTAATATAATTGAATACAATACGGTATAAATATATCAATAAATTTTTTACAAATGATTCGTAAAAAAACTGCAGATTGATCTCAACCCGGCAAAATCTGCTACACAGGGAAGTCGCTGTGCGGACAGCTGAATTGTATGACTATTTCCGTGCCGTTAATATTTTGTATGGAGAATGATCCCTTGAGCTGGTCATGGACAATTGTCCGCATAAGCTTTAAACCGATGCTCGAGGTTGTGTCTGAGTCGATTTTTTTCGGGAATCCTATTCCGTTATCACGGACGGAAAGGATAATTTTTCCCTCTGGATTTAATGATGAACATATCCATATAACGCACATTCTATCTTTCCCGATGCCGGTGAATGCATGGCGTGTCGCATTTGAAAGGGCCTCATTGATGACAAGGCAGACCGGAATCGCGGTATTGATAGGAATAAATATATCGGGGCAGTCAATATGAATACAAATATTTTCCGTGTTGTAAAGCCGGCCAAGGTGCTGAATTATTTCACGAAAGCATTCGCCGATATTGATTGAATCAAAACGCTCATGTTTATAGAGATGTGTGTGGAGCAGGGACATGGTATAAATTTTTGATTCGAGGTCTTTCAGAAAATTAAGTGCGTCATTGTCTCTGACACGCATGGAAACCATGTCAAGGAGACTTGATATGATCTGCAGGTTGTTTTTTACCCGGTGATGTATTTCATAGAGCATGACTTCCTTTTCTTTCAGGGCGATATGAATTTTCTGTTCGCTCAGAAATCGTTCTGTTATGTCCCGCATTATCATGAGGATATAGTTCTCATCCTTCAGGGAATAGGCGTGGAAGCTTATTTCAACAGGAATCGCGACTCCGTTTTTCATGCGTGCCTGCATCTGGAAGATATTCAGATTTTGTGAAAGCAGTACCTCCTTGATCTCACTGATGCTGGAAAAACTTGATCTGATGATGATGTCGTCAATTGAGAGCGACCGGATTTCATTCGCGCTGTAACCGAGAAGATCACATGCGGCGTTGTTGGCATCGATAAATGTGCCTCCAAGGGCCTCGTCTTTGACCATAAAAAGGAGAAATGACTCATTGGAGTTCGCGAATATGGAATGATATTTTTCCAGACCTTCCTTCAGGCGTTTCTGCTCGTCGCCGATGGAGCGGGAGTGCCCTGCGATGATAAAAACAAGGGCAGAGAAAAGCACGGAACAGAAGGAAATAAACACGATGAATATTGTTTGTGTTGAGGATGCAGTGATTTCGGAAAATATCCCGAAGTGGAATGCTGTATTAAAAAGGATCAGGGAGATGGACCCTGCTGCGAGCAGGATCCCCGCTGAACGATATGACCGGTAACGGATGATGGGGATAGAAAATATCCCCCCTGCCGCAGTAAAAAGAACAACAGCGATATACAGGATGTCCGGCATCATCATGGCGCCGGGTAGTGGTGTGGTTTGATTTCACAGTGAGACACCGTGCTATTGACCTTTTTCCCTGAGGTTTTTAATGACTTCGGCGTCTGATTTCCGGGCATAGTTCGGAAGAACATTTGTGAAATCGGAAAAGTCGGAAGGCCTGGCGAGGTAGGTTTTCTCAATGAGACGGCAAGCCCGGGCCCCCGATGGAAGGAAGTCCTCCTTGATCTCCGCGCCGGGAATGTATTCCGTGATTACCTCGTGATATTTTATGGAACCGCTGCCGAAAGCGATGAGCGGATGTCCGGTGTCGGCGGCACGGGCGATATGTTCCATGGTGTAATCACCGGGGGC
>JAKQCH010000422.1 GCA_029573825.1 Spirochaetota bacterium
TCTGGCTTCGGTCAAAATACTTTGAAAATGGGTGGGATGACTTTTGGGAATCGATGAATATCGCTGACTATATTGGACAGCAGGAAGCTTTGTGGGGGGATAATAAATCAGCATGAAAACCCCCAAATAAAAATCGCTACCCAGTGCGCCCGCAGGGAGGAACTTAAAAAGAAGATTGTCGAATGACCGCATACAATGGGAAATATCAGCCGGCCCGTTTTACGGACCGGCTGATATTATAAGCAGTTTGTTTCATGTTACTCGATATCGATCACTACAAGGGTTATATCGTCATCAAAGTTTTTTGCGGGAAAGCACCACGCGGAAAGGGAGTCAATCAGCTTCGTGGAAAATGCCCGTGGATTCATGGCGGCGTGTTCCTGTATCAGCCCCTCGAACCGCTGGAAGCCGTATATATCGCCCCACCTGTTTCTGCATTCAATTATACCGTCTGTTATCATGATGATCCGGTCGCTTTTGCTGATGACTATATGCTCTTCCTCGACCTCGCGCATGGGGAGTATGCTTATGAAACTGCCCGCAGGGGAGAGCTGCTGTAGTGTTCCTTTGCGGGGACTGAAAATGTACAGTGGCAGATGGCCGCATCTCGCCAGTGAGAGTTTTCCTGTCTCAAGGTCTATGCAGACATAGCAGGCGGTGATAAAAGTGCCCGCCAGGTCCCTGCTCAAAATATTTGACATGCCCGTCATAACCTCACGGGGATTGCGGGTGTGATTAACCTGGAGGGAAAAGGCGACCTTTACCATCGAAGCAACGATGGCAGCGGGTACCCCGTGGCCGGATACATCAGCGACCAGCACGCCAAGGCACCTGTCGCTAATGACATGATAATCGAAAAGATCGCCCCCCACTTCTTCCATGGGAATATATTCCGAGTGTGTTGTGATACCTTTCACCGAGGGTATCCCGCGCGGTATCAGGGCGCTCTGGATTTCTTTGGCTATTTTCAGTTCATTGGAAATTCGTTCCCGTTCCTCGCGGATGAGGTTAAACCTGTCCCCGAGCCCCAGGGAAAGGAGGATGACCTCAATGGTTGTGCCGATATGCAGGATGTAACTGGTAAAGGTGTTATGAGGGATCACGGCAATCACACGCAGCAGGAACAGAAATCCCGCCACAAACATTACGGACCAGGCGGCCATGAAGTAATATGACGGGCGGTATTTTTTGAGCACAACAGTTATGCCGGAACCCATGATAACCGGAATAACTGCGAAGGTTATCCCCACGCCGATCAGGATTGATACGGTGTAGCCGAGTACGAAGAAAAGGGCAATGTATACAAGGGCGCAGGCCTTGAGAATATCCATCGCGAGGTGAAATTTTTTTGCGTATTCTTTCGTGTTCAGGTAGGACTGTGAAAACTGTAAAATCCCCGCGATGAGAAGTCCCTGGGTCAGGGGTATGAAATGGACCGGGGGCGGATCGCGGAACATCGCAAGGAGCTGATAGAGAAACCCGTTTTGCCCAAGCTGAAAGATGCCCATTGCCAGAATGTACAGCACGTAGTAAAGATATGATACGTCCCGTACTGAAAAAAATATGAACAGATTATACAGCATCATCACCAGCATGATACCGTAGTACAGCCCCAGGATGAACTGCTCAAGGTAGAGGTTGTTTCTGAATGCCTTCTCTGACCATAGTATCAGGGGGAATTCCATGCGGTCCTCGTTCTCAAAACGCAGATAAAACGGGGCGCCACCTGTACGGTCATCGGGTATTTTTATCACAATGTTTCTGTGCTGAAGGTCCCTTGATGCGAATGGCTTCAGGGAGCCGTATTGTTTTTCTGTATATTCGCCGCGGGAATCCGGAACATATATGTCCGCATGGTCCATCAACGGGTAGTCAAGTTCAAGGAGCAGGTTTTTTTTGTGGAGCATGTCCGGCGGAAGCGTAAATTTTACCCAGAAGGCTGAACCGGTAAAGCCGAAGCTTGGGGAATGTATGGTGTTTTGAGAAAAGAGCTTCCTGTTTCGGTTTGATATTATTCTGGAAAAGGTGAAGTTTTTTTCATGGTCCTCGAATATTTCCAGATATGGGCCGAGGTGGATGTATCCCGTGTTTGAATCGGCGGATGAAACCGGTACAGCACTGTGACCGCCCTCCGGAAAAAGGGTAAACAGGAACAGTGAAACAAATATCACAATTGATTGTAGCCGGAGCTCCATGCCATCAGTTCTATACATAATACATCTTTTGTCAAGCTTCTTTGGGGTCGATATAAAGACGGTAAACTCCTCACCTGTTGTGTTTTTCAATAAAAAATAATATGACATTGCAGCATAGTTAATAGTATGTTTTTTTTTCTTGATTAAAAATATATAATTTGATAAGTAGTTTTATGTATAATTACAAACGGACTTGCGTAAAACAATAATTCTTTATTGGGAGGAATATATGAAACCCAGATCGATTATTTATGTTGCAGCGGGATTCTTCCTGGCATCGCTTGTGATGATGCAGGGTTCCGCGGACGCGAGGAGGTGGAGTTTTTCAACTGGACAGGGAAAAATCGTTCCCCGTGTAATTGATCATTTCATCACGATTGGCAATCAGGCAGACAGCGCTCAGAAAATCCCGAGCACAACATTCAGGCCCGGTGAGAAGCTGCATTTTTATTACAAGATTGGTCCTCTCCAGTGCAAGAGCGGAAGCGGCGCGCCGTTTCAAACCAGACTTGTCATTAAGAAGGGTGGGCGGACGGTCAAGGATTTTGGCTGGCAGAACAGCAATGCCGCGAACGCTTCGCAGATGAACAGCGATGTGCGGCTTGCATATTATCACAGTTCGCGGTGGAACCTTTCGCTGCAGAGCAATAGCAATATCGCAACCGGCAGCTATACGGCAATAGTTGAGCATAAAGACATGAACAGCGGAAAGCTCCTGCGTATGAGGTACCCTTTCAAGATCGATACTGCAGGTGACGGTTCCTGAAAATAATTTGTGATTGTGACATCGTGGCGCGGCGGTTATCCCCGCGCTGCATGTGTCAGTATTTTGCTTCCATGGAGCATATTTTGGAGCATATTTCGTGTGTGCTTTAGGAATCATTCATAGCGTTTCAGTGCAAACCTGTTTATCAGTACCGGCATGATCAGCTGTGCTGGAACTGTCAATATCATGAACGAACACGATATTTAAAAAATAATTGCAACACCTGAATTCGTGGTATATCCTTCCCCCTGTTTTCCTGAAAACGATCCCGATCCGGCGAAGCATCTGTAGCGATTTTAAATACAAAAAGACCAGGTTGGAACAATGGGGTGTTGAATGCGGAAGCTGTCTCTCCCCCCATGTAATTTTGAGAATATGATGATACAGTATATCTGATATTTCATAAGAGCTGGTTGACAAATTCATAGAAAACGGTCATAATGTTTTCCGGTTGTATATCATTAGATTAAAGGAAATTGAACCATGTCCGTGACGAATAAAGAGAATCTGGACCGCATTGTCGG
>JAKQCH010000600.1 GCA_029573825.1 Spirochaetota bacterium
CAGACGAGAGGGATCAGGGACCCGTGTTCTTCTTGACGCATTTCTCGAAAACGAAAAAATTCCTCCCGGTGAGATATCCGGTTACGATACAAGTGTAAACACACATTTTGAACTTGCGATGGCAATTCGGAACAACAAAGCCGATACCGGCATAGGAATTGAAACCGCCGCTGCGGTATCGGGCCTTGATTTTATACCGATTCAGGACGAACGCTACGACCTGATTGTGCTGAATGATTACCTGAACCACATGTCATTCGGAGTCCTCTATGATTTTCTGAAATCAAAGAAATTCCGAAACCGGATATCCGCACTTCCCGGTTATGATCTCAACGAAATTGGAACTGTTGTCTGGGAAGGGAAGGTTTCCTGAATACGCAACACCCTTATTCCGCAAGAATCGAAAACTCCCCCTCCATGCAATATGCTTACACTATTGAGGTTGCAGGCACCTTCATTTCTATCGCATCAAACCCGCACGCATCTGCACACCAACCGCATGAGATACATTTTTTCTCATAGCTCTTTCAGCAATGATCTGTACAAGTTTAAAATATAAATATACCACCATATTGATTTTAATTTATGATATATTATTGACATATTTTACATGTTGTTTACTTTATTTCCAATCCCGGATTTCAATGCTGGAATTTATTATTACAATTGAGGCCTCTGAATGACACGAAAATCAATTCCAATAATCTGTGCGGTTTTTTCAGCGATATTTGTTCATTGCGGAACACTCAACTACAACCTCCCCGCTGATGTTGATCCCAACAACAGTGTCAATAATCCTTCAAAAAGGCTTAACCGGATTCCACTCATCTCTGAATATGAATCACAACGGAAACGGATCAACAAACGCAATAAGGACATACTAACAGCTATCGCAATCTCCGGTGGTGGACACCGTTCTGCAAATTTTGCTGTCGGTGTAATGGCTGAACTTGAGAAATACGGGATTCTGAATGAAGCAGATTATATATCGACAGTATCGGGAGGCGGCTTTGCTGCGTCTGCCTATTTCAGTTCTCTGTTTGACTATATGGAGGAACATGGAACCATTGAAGGGTACAGCCTGAACAAAGTACTGGAAGAAAACATAATTCTTCAGGAAACCCTGCAGATTGATTACAAATCAACAGTACTGAGGGGACTCATCTCGCCGCGCCTTTTCTTTCCCCCCCACGACAGGGGGGAACTTCTGGAAAAAAAAATTGATAATCACATACTTGGGCGGTCCCGGCGGATAAGCGGTAAAAGCCTTGTTCTGAAAGATGTGTTCCATTACAAATCCGGAGACCCGAATTTTGACAGCAAAAAACTCCTGCCCTACTGGATCGCAAACGCCACCGTATACAATGACGGTTCGCGTTTCCCTTTTGCCCCTTCTGTTCTGAAAGAATATGGCGTTATATCCTACACACATAGAATACATGAACACGATATCATTGAAGAAAACCAGACCTATGGTGATATACCTCTTTCTGTTGCAGTTACCGCAAGTGCGGCCTTCCCGGTAGGAGTACCTCCCCTGACTCTTGGCTGCAAAATGACACTGAACGGCCAGATAAAAAACTACGTCAGAGACGATATGTACCTTCACCTGATAGACGGCGGGTGTTCAGACAATCTCGGGATTCGTACCGCAATAAAAATGCTTATGGAGGAAAAGAAAAGGTATCCTGAACATAAAACACACTTGGCCCTTATTGTCATTGACGCGTTTAAAGACCAGCAATACCCCTACTCCGGACGCAAAAGAGAGCCAAATGAACTGCCTTCTATTATACGGGCAATGGAAATCGGAATCGACTCCCTTCACATCAATATTGAGAGCGTCCTCACAAATATTTTCCGGAAAGAAATGGATGTTGTTTTTTTTAATTTTGACAGCATCAACCAGCAGGATCTGC
>JAKQCH010000440.1 GCA_029573825.1 Spirochaetota bacterium
GAGGGCGATAAAACCGATACCCGCAGAGACACTGAGCGGTATGTCGCGGAGCCACAAAAAGAATACCCCCCCCGTTACCGCGAAAGGAATACTGTTGAACACGAGAAGTGTCTGTTTGATGCTCTTGAAAACTCTGTGGAGAATTATAAAAATCACCGCAAGGACAATGGGAATTATAACGAGTAGCCTGTTCCTGGCGGCTTCGAGGTTTTTAAACTGTCCGCCCCACTCGATGAAGTATCCCTGTGGCATAGCAAGCTTCTGAGATATGATTCTTTTCGCGTCCTCGACAAAACCCACGGTATCACGGTCACGAAGATTGATTGATATTGCGGCATACCTCTTTGATTTGCTGCGCGCCACAGTTGTCACCTGATCCTTCAGCTGCAGGGTCCCGAAACGCGCGAGAGGCACCGTCCCCCCTTCAGGAAAACCCACCGGTATTCTGCCGATATCATCCCTGCTTTGACGGTATTGATCAGCAAGGCGCACCACAATAGGATACCGCCAGTCCTCCTGATACAGAAACCCGACATTCATACCGTTCATCGCAATTTCAAATGAATTATTGACGTCCTGTATGCTGATACCGTACCGGTTGATCGTATAATAATCCAGCCGGAGATCCAGTACCGGGCTTTTCCTCAGCGCGGTGAGGGGATCGAGTTCAACGGTCTCCGCCCCGCGAATCTTTTCCACAATTGGCACCCCTTTGTTCACCAGATCATACAGCACATTCAGGTCCGGACCGAAAATCCGCATGGTAATATCCGCCCGGCTCCCTTCAAGAATTTCATTGAAACGCATTTCAATGGGCTGCGTCATGGATATCTCCTGCCCGGGCACTGCGCGGTCCAGGGCCTTGCTGATCGCGGTAAACAGCTCATCCCGTGTCCGCCGCCGTCCATTCACAGGGGGCCACTGGCTTTTGTCCTTTTTCAGAATCACAAAGGTATCCGCGAAATTTACTCCCATAGGGTCGGTCGCGGACTCCGGGGTCCCCATCCGGGAGAACACATGCGCCACTTCTTTAAATCCCGCTATTACACGGTCAGATTGTTTCTGCACTTCAACAGAGCGGTCAATGCCGATACTGGTGTCGCGGACCAGTCCGATCACCATGTCCCCTTCGTCCAGTTTCGGGATAAAGTCTGAACCAAGGGCCGCAAACATTATGAAGGTCACGAAGGCAATCACTATTGTCGGTGTGATAATTGTTTTCCTGTGCTCAAGAGAAAACTCCAGCACGGGGCGGTACACATATTCCGCATACCTGAAAAACCTCCCTTCCTTCCCGCCTACCCCGGTGCTCCGGAGCGTATACCGGGCGGCTACGGGCATCAGGAACAGTGCCACAAGAAGACTGGCGCTCAGCGCGAAAATAACGGTAAGCGCCATGGGCCTGAACATTTTGCCTTCAATCCCGGAAAGGGAAAGAATGGGGATATACACCATCATGATGATGAACACACCGTACACCACGGGTTTGCCGACCTCTGCGGCCGCTTCACGGATCAGCGCCAGTTTGTCAGCCACGCTTTGAATCCCGCTCTTTCCTGCCTCATCAAGTCGCCGTATAATGTTTTCCACCATAACAACAGAACCGTCCACGATCAGCCCGAAGTCTATGGCGCCGAGGCTCATGAGGCTCGCGGATATCCCCAGCTGCAGCATACCGCTGAAGGCGAACAGCATTGAAAGGGGAATTGATAAGGCCACAAGGAGCGCAGCCCTGATATTGCCGAGAATGAGAAACAGCACCGCCACCACAAGGATGCCTCCCTCCAGAAGGTTGCGCTGTACGGTGTTGATCGTTGCGTTTACAAGGAAACTCCGCGTATAGAGCGTGTGCAGCACGACATCCGGAGGCAGATATATATTTTTTACCGCGGCTTCAACATTGAGGGCCACATCACGGCTGTTTGCCCCCACACGCATCAGCACCGTGCCGAGAACAGTTTCCTCCCCTTCAAGGGTTGCCGCGCCGAGGCGAAGCCTGTGCCCCTCCCGCACGTCAGCAATATCTTTCACCCGAATCGCGTTTCCGAAGATATTCATCTTCACCGGGACGGACCTGATCTGGTCAAGGTCTTCAATCCGCCCCTGGGTCCTCACTATTATCTGAGTCCCCTTCTCCTGAATATATCCGCCGCCAAAATTTTCTCCCAGACTCTCAAGGCTGTTAACCAGATCATGACAGACGATGCCGTTGTTTTCCATCCTCTCCGGAACAACATTGACATGTATCTCTTTCTGGAACCCCCCGTTTGACTCGACCTCCGCGACGCCGGGCACAGACTTCAGGACCGGCTTGATATACCTGTCCTGCACCGTCCTGAGATACAGAAGTCTTTCAACCTCCGGTTTCCCTGCAAGGGTACTCCCCTGCTTTGCCGTCAGCGCATACATGAACACTTCCCCAAGCCCCGTGGAAACCGGCCCCAGCTCAGGAGCCATCCCTTCAGGAAGCACACTCCGCACCGACTGGAGTCGTTCAAAGACCAGCTGGCGGGCAAAGTAAATATCTGTCCCCTCTTCGAAAACAACGATGATCTGAGATAATCCGTATTTGGAAAGTGACCGGACATCCTCAACACCGGGCAGCCCCGCAAGCTCCGCCTCAATGGGATAGGTAACAGTCCGCTCAATCTCTTCCGGCGCGAGGGCCCCGGTCTGTGTATTCACCATTACGGAGACATTGGTTATATCGGGGACCGCATCTATCGGAAGATGCGAAAGGGAGTATACCCCCGCAACAACAATCCCGACGGTAACGAGAACAACCCAGAGCTGGGAACGCAGCGCCCACTGTATCATCCGGTCAATCATAATCAGTTTCCATTTACCTCACGGTCCATTGCGGCGGAAAACAGCAGGGCCGTATACACCCTCACCAGTTCCATTTGCGATTCATATATTGACTCAACCATTTCATGGGTCTGTGTATCCATTTCAAGATACGTCGCCATCTGCACCCGTCCCCTTCTGAATTCCCTGTCGGCATACCGCATTGACTGTTCCAGCGTATTCATCATGGCAAGAGGAAACTTTTCGAGCATGGAGGCGGCATATTCGTACCTGGCGAACAGCCCCTTCATCTGTTCTTTCACGGTGTTGCGCAGATGACGCAGCATCAGTTCTTCGCTTTTAAACCGTGCCTCATGCTGACGAACCGCATGACGGTTCTGCGAAAGCAGAGGCACCGGGAATGAAACACCGCCCCCAATGGTCCGTTCACCGGTGTCAGTTGTGTCCTTCTGATAAAAAACTGATATCCCGATATCCGGATAGACCTGTGCCCCCGCAAGGGCGGCATTTTTTTCAGCAGCAGCAAGCTCCGTCTGCTGCACCCTGAGAAGAAAGCTGTTTTTCATCGCTCCTTCCATAAAATCGTCCCTGCTGACAGGAGGTGATTTCCTGAACCATGAAAGTTCAATTTCAGGGGGCTGCACATCTTCAAGACTGGCATATATATTGAGCTTCGAGAATGCGGTCTTCAGGCTGGTTTTAACTCCGGCGAGTTCCTTTTCGAGAATAGCAATGCGGGACTGAATTATACTTTTTTCCACAATTTTCTGCGGCGACACAAGGAGGCGTCCCTGCATATAGGAATTGACAAGCCGCAGCCTTCCCAGGCGCTCCCGCATGTGCCGGGTGCGCTCATAAATGATCATGTACTCATAGGAGAGGCGGACAACTTCATATCGGATAAACAGTTTCAGCTCATCAAGACCCAGGGCCGCCTTGTTTGCTTCAAGCCTGGCAATTCCCGACATGATTTCTTTTTTCCCGGGGAGTGAGATTATCTGACTCAGGGAGAGGCCGTATACGGTTCCCGATTCACCCTCTGCTGTTTTCTTTCCCAGTTCCAGTCCAAGGGAGGGGTTTTCCCAGCGCTGCACATGTTTTTCAAGTTCACGATACTCCTGTATCCTTGAGGACTGCGATGCTATTCCGGCATGCTTTTCGAGGGAACGGGTAATTAATGTCTTCAGGGGATATCTGCCGGGCTCTCCCTGAGCGGAAAGAGGGTAGCAGCAGGAAAGAGCAAACAGGATTACTGCTGTATGGATAATCTTATTGTTTATGAATGATTTCATTATTACTATTCTATGGTAATTTCATTTCATTATTACTGAGAAATGATAACATGCTATTCACATAAATGTCAAATTATTATTAAAATAAATTTTACAGCCCCGTTTCAGGGGAATTCTTCTCTCCGGGGAGGAGTTCATAGCAAAAAATGCGCGATGAGAGAGAAAAAAGTTCCTGCATATAAATGATATTGCCTTAACAGGCATGGAAAATGCTAACTCAGTATTTTCCGTGACTACCGGCTGCCGCAGTACATACGGTTCACTTCCATCTGCACGATGCGGTCAAAAAAGTAAACCGGCGGAAGCCCGGAAGGAAGGGGCCTGCCGTTTATTACAAATGTCGGGGTGCCGTCAGGATTGAATTGGGATGTTT
>JAKQCH010000461.1 GCA_029573825.1 Spirochaetota bacterium
GACATGCGCCGCCCTCGCGGGGACATTCGCCGATTCCCTTCTCAGCGCCTTCGCGGAACCAGGGCTCTCCGCGATGAATTTCTTTGCGCACCGCGCCGGCCCCGATTCACCTTCACCGAACGATATTATCAACCTCACCGCTTCGCTCTCCGCACCTGTGATGTATCTTCTTCTGCGGATGATATAGGATTACAAATGTCTCCTGGGTGTTGAATTCCCGGCGGGATACGAATGTTCTGTTATTACATCTTTGCAATAGAGATAGTTTGTATGGCTGATAAATGATAAAAAGAGTGAGTTTAAAAAGCTTGATGCCCTGCATCGGCAGGGCAGAACAGCGCGGTGTGATCGCATTATTGCGGGTAACGGAGTGAGCACATCTTCACACGACTTCATTCTCCTCGGCGGTTTCATCTTCAGAAACATCTGTATCTTCAACAGTGTTTTCCGGGGTTTCCTCTCCTGAGTCGGCAGTCTTATTCAGTTTTCGCTGCCTTTTTTCCTCCTGCTTTTTCTTCTTCGCGATATCTTTCTGTCGTTTTTCATATTGATAGTTCTTTTTTGGCAATTTTTTCTCCTTGCAGCTGAAATTAATAACTGTTTCCCATGCCGGGAGTTTCGGAATCATGAAATATCAGAACATTCAACTCCCTCTGTCGCTGACAGGGGGAGTTGAATGTAGTTTTTCCTTCTGTATGCAGCAAGCGGTGCAATTGTCTAATAGCGCTGATTTCTGCGCGGTTTGTCCACTTTTGGCTTCGCGACGTTGACCTTTATTGCCCTGCCGTCAATTTCCTTGCCGTCGAGTTGACTGATTGCCTCATCACCTTCCGCCTGGTTCGGCATTTCGACAAATCCGAATCCTTTTGAACGATCGGTATCTCTATCGATTACAATTTTACTCTCTGAAACTGTGCCGAAAGCAGAAAAAAGCTTTTCAAGATCTTCATCCCTCATGTTGTACGACAGGTTCCCTACATAAATATTCATTAGTGTGCTATTCTCCATACCTGATCTCTGGGTCAATTTGATTAATATCAAATTTTAATTAACAGATTATACACTGTAGTCTTTTTGTCAAGGATGAATAATTTCCGAAAGAAAATATACCGGATTTATTGAAAAAAATTACAGAAATTGTCAGGATGCAGGGTGTGATGAGATGGATTCAGGAGGAGCGCTCACTGCGATTTCTCACCGTCTCAATGAATTGCGGGATGAACACCTTCAGGTCTTCCACGATGCTGATATCCGCAATGTGGTGTATCGGGGCGTCGGGGTCACGGTTTATTGCGATGATGGTGCCGGTATTCTTCATGCCCATGATGTGCTGCGGGGAGCCGGATATCCCGCATGCGATGTAGAGCTTCGGGGACACCGTTTTTCCTGTCATTCCCACCTGAAGCCCATAGTCCACAAGGCCCATGTCGCAGGCGCCCCGCGATCCTGCGATGGAGGCGCGGGGGAAAAGGGATGCCATGTCACGGAGAAGCTCCATCTGTTCCGGTGTGCCGACTCCCTTACCTGCGGCAATGATCACCTCCGCCGATAGAAGGTCCGATGACGCGACGGCGGCGCATGTTCGTGAAACTTCGAGGGTATTGTTCAAAGCAACCGTGACATGCTTTTCTGAACAGCGGTTGTGTTTCCCCGGATGCGGGATGCAATCGCCATGTGCGCCCGGACTGACTGTCAGCACTGCGGGACAAGCAAGGGGGGAAATATCGGCCTCAAGTTTTCCCCCGGCAATGGTCCGTGTGAAGAGAGGCGCATCGCCGGTGCCGCGGATTTCGTTCACCGCGGTAATGCAGGGGGTCCGGAGCAGCGCTCCCAAAGCGGGAGCAAAATCGTTTCCCACGGAGGTGTGAGGGATGCAGATGTATGAAGCTCCTGTATCTTCAGCACAGGCCCTGATGACGGCGGTATACCCCTCCGCGGTGTAGCGGTCAAGGAGCGGATTCTGCAGCACAGCGATATCGACACCCCATTGCGGAAGGGATTCCAGGTCTGCGGTAGTGCCGGGAGCGCAGAGTACCATTCCCGTTACAGAATTTCCGGTGCGGGCGCCAAGGTCCATCGCGAAGTGCAGGGTGTCTAATGACTCCGGTGTCGCGGCGCCGTTTCCGGATTCAATC
>JAKQCH010000473.1 GCA_029573825.1 Spirochaetota bacterium
GTCATTATTGTGAAGTAATCGGATGCCTGACACGGAAAGAGATTTTTCTTGAAGGAGCGTAATGTGGCACATGCAAAAAATTTTCAGCTCGCAGCGCTGATAGATATGAAAAGCCCGAAAGCTGTAATTGCAGAAATAAAAAAAGTATTCTGTTATCATTATCCTTCAAAGTATTATAACCCCGTCAAAAAAAATATTGCCCATACACAAAAACTGTTTTCGGGGAAGTACCCCGGCTACCGGGAATGCAATACGGAATATCACAATCTTTCCCATACGCTGGATACGACCCTTGCGGCAGTCCGCCTTCTTGACGGATATAATCTGAACCAAACCCCGCTTTCACCTGAAACGGCCCGGCATCTTCTCACTGCGGCGCTTCTCCATGATACCGGATATTTGCAGGAGAAGTGGGACACTGAGGGGTCCGGTGCGAAATATACCGTAACACACGTTGGAAGGAGTGTCGCGTTTCTGGAAAAGAACCACGAAGATTTTTCCATTCAGGAACAGGACATAAAGAAACTGGCGCGAATTATTGAATGCACGGATATTACCGCAGACCTCGATGAAATTGAGTTCAGTTCAGAGGAGGAGAGGCTTGTGGGATGCTTGCTGGGAAGTGCGGACCTTCTTGGTCAGATGTCCGACCGCGCCTATCTTGAAAAGCTTATGTTTCTTTACCGGGAGTTTCGGGAAGCAGGGATATCCGGAATGAATACAGAGTTTGATATTCTGAAGCAGACAATCAGCTTCTATGAATTAACCGTGAAGAGACTTGCAGGGTCCTACCGGAATGTTTCACAGTACAGCCGGTATCATTTCAGCAGCCGGTTCGGCATTGACGGAGACCTCTACAGCGAGGCGATCGCACGGCATATACAGTATCTGCATAAGATTATCGAAGATGAAACCACTAACTTCAGGCATAAGCTCAAACGTGGGAGCTGGATCCATGGTGATCCAGCCAGCACCCACTGACCGGCTGTTACCCTTCGCCTGAATAGCCCGTTAATTAAACCATTCAAGCGCGGAGATTTTAATGTCACGGGAAAGTCTTTTGGTTGACATTTGACTTCTCAATCTTATTGTTCGCTTCATCTGTTTAAAAGGAGCCGGAGTATTATGACAATAAAATCAAAGATCAGAACAATACCTCATTTCCCGAAAGAGGGAATTATGTTCCGCGACATCACCACGCTTCTCAGCGATGCGGAGGGATTCAGGGACGTGGTGGATACAATTGTGCAGAGGTATAAAGGGGTTGACATTGATGTCGTCGTGGGGCTTGAAGCACGGGGATTTATTATCGGTGGCGCCATCGCCCATCAGCTTGGCAAAGGCTTTGTGCCGATACGAAAGGCAGGGAAGCTTCCCGCTGAGAAAACATCCTATGAATATGAGCTTGAATACGGGACCGATGTAATTGAGATCCACACTGATTCTATCAGCAGCGGTGATAAAGTACTTCTCGTGGATGATCTTCTTGCGACCGGGGGTACGGCCCTTGCCGGCGCGAAACTTGTGGAAAAACTCGGTGGGAAGATCATCGAGATGACATTCATTGTCGACCTCCCCGAAGTGGGGGGCAGAAAGCGTCTGGAGGAATCCGGGTATAAGGTTTTCGCCCTTGTGGAATTCGAGGGAGAATAAAAACTGATTTCAGTAAACACATAAAAAATACCGGAAGGCGATGATTATTCATCGTCTTCTTCTGTTTTTACGCCGGTGCCGGCATTCTTTTATGTATGAGAAATTTCTATTGCATTTATGATTCTATTATGCGTACAATACTTTTCTCTTGACTGCCGCGATGCCTTGCGGTATCATTTAGCCGCGAAAAATGATCGCGGGGAATTGTTAAATCGGCAGATGTTCCGGCTTTGGCGTGTGATTCTCATTATGAATAGAGGGTATCTATGAACGAACAGCCTCGGTTTGTTGATCTGATTGATTTTTGTATTGAAGCCGAACGGGACCCGGATATTTCAGGGAAGGGGGAGGAAGTATTCCGCAGATTATTGATTGCGTATTTTTTTGGGGAGGAAACTGAAGAGAGTAAAGGATTCACGCTGTTTCTGGAAAAACTGGACCTTCCCGGTTTCCTCCGGGGATGCAGCTCCATGTTCGATGTCGATCTGGACGAACTGAAGAAGAGTATTGACGGTGAAACCACCAATGATTCCCTGTGCGGAAAAATTATGCTGTCCACACAGTATTTAAAGGCCTTTTATCCCCATCATCCTCCATCCTTCTCGCAGCTTCCTGCTGATGTGAAACCTGAGCTTCTCACGAACATAAAAAAAATGAATGCCGACATATATCAGGCTTTTGAAAAACTGAAGAAAGATGAAGCCGTCGACAGGTGCAGGAAGATAATTACCCTCATCGCAATGATCCTGAAGCGTATTCATGTGAAGACTGAATTTCCCCTGAATAAGCTCACAAGGAAGGCCGAGGATATCATCCGTGAGATATATGAAGACTGTGATGATGTGTTCCGGGCAACGCCGAAACAGCTTGCGGAGCTCCGTGACGATACACGACTCAAGACCCTGATCAAGACCTTTTTTTCAATCAGAAAGTTTCAGGATATTTCTGAAATTGCAGCTCTTTTCAAAGAGGAGTTTGAGCGGCTGAAAAACCGGACCGTGCGGGCGCTGCAGTGACGGCCCATGCAGTATGTGTTTCCGGCGTTGATTGGGAATTCTTCTCCCACAGGACAGAGGGCTGCAGCCAATAGTAATTCCATGACATTGGCTAAATTCCAGGACCACAGCGATGAACGCCTTCTCATGGAGAAGATTATCTTTGTCAGTTCTCTTCATCCATGAAAAAAATCCCATGAAAGGAGCTGTAAAAAATTGATAATTTATTTTGGAATTTCAACATTCAGTCTTTCAATATCCCCATACTTCAATGATCTGTTATGCATACGGTTTGTAGAAAAGTCTTCATGAATGTTTTTATCAAGATAGAGTGTCAGACCATATGGTTTTTTTAAATGAGGCGCAAAATCAAATGAATAGCTTTTGACGAGATAGGTCCCATTGATGAATTTTGATTTTAATGTTAATTTATTATCTTCCAGTGACCAGGGGCCGCTTACCCAGATCTTTTTCTTATTTATATATAAATGAAATGAGTTGCCTTCAAGATCATTATCGATAAAATATAAGTTTCCATGAGTTGTCCTCCAGTAAGCATCATCACACAATATAGCCTTTAGATGTTTGTAATGAATATCGTGTATTTCGTGTATTTTGGCATCCTTTATAAATACTTTCATTACTTCTGAATCGACATGAATTTTTTGGGAAGCACATTGAATGATAGATGAGAGTAATATAATTGCAATGGATAATATTGTTTTGGGAGGAAATTGGAATTTCATTTTTATCACCCTTTTATAAATATAAATATTGAAAAGTACTCTCCTCTCAGATCGCATTTTCCGGGAAGAGCGCCACCTTGGAGAGCAGAATTTCTCTGCCCTCTCCTTTGTCCATGCAAATAATATTCTGAGAAGGTGACGAAAAGTTTATTAATTAATTATCTGTATGTTCTTCACGTATTTTCTGTACAGATGCGAAGTTTGATAACGACACAGAGTAATATGTTTTTGAATCTCCATATCTATGATATTGTCCCTGCAATATACCTTCCTGACCAGGATTGAGTTTTACAATGAAACGAAATGTATCTGTTCCCCGGGATATATACGTATACTGAATGCTTCTCTGGATAATTACATCATGTCTTCCCGGGGGGAGTTGAATAAATGTATTAACATTATCTGTTCTCGGACACCATTGTTTTACCAGACGTCCCTCAACCAGCATTTGAACTTTTTCTCCATCGCCTGGTAATCCAATTACAAAAGGTACATCTCTAGTCTGCTGTACCCTTATGCCAGTTAATTCATGAGAATCTTGTGTGTTTGTTGTATACACATGATGAACCCCAGCTGGCTCATACATCATTGTACTGGCACATGCGGACAATAGTAATGAGAGTATTCCTACTAATACAACAAAATTAAGTTTTTTCATTTCTGCATTACCCCAACAGTTAATTTGTTTATAGAAAAATTCCCACCAATCTTCGAGAATATTTCTTACTAAGATCTTTTATCCGATAACAAATTGTTTTTCAAATCACTTAAATGTGAACTCGCAGTATTGTGATGGTCTTTTATATGTATAATGAAAAAATAGTTTCATTCTAATATGTGTCAATATTTTTTTCCAAACAACTATAAAATTTTGTTGATGATGCGCATAAACAGCGTCAATTAACATAGTATCAGCACGCAGAGGTGTTAAAAAATCTGTTTTTTAAAGCCCCTGAAAAGGACTGTACATGTTATTTCGATTCATGTTGTAGAATCCAAAATCAGGAGCATCCTGAAAATATTTAATTGACACCCTCGGATTGATGCATATATTCTTTTCTATGGACAAAGCTGAAATTCAAAGACTCTCAGAATTCTGGCAGGATGCTTCCGCCAGAGATTTTCTGACAGCAACAGATATTTTCAATAGAACTGAAAACAATGTAGCCGTGCTATTTTTTATACACCTTACACTGGAAAAAATACTCAAGGCATTGTATGTTACAACGAAAGCCGCCCATGCTCCGTTTTCGCATAATCTTCTTTATCTTTTAAAAGAAACAGGCATTGATGTAAACGAAACCGACCGACAGCTGTTATCAGAAATAAATGAATTCAACATTGAGGCCAGATACCCCGATGAAAGATTTTTAATTTACCAGAAGGCTACAAGGGACTTTACGCAAAAGTATATTGAAAACACCAAAAGGCTTAACCAGTGGATATCAGGGATATTAAAAGAAAGGCAATAGAGCTGGCGCTCCTTTTAAAAAAGGAAAAGATCAACGCTGACCTTATAATACTTTTCGGTTCACAGGCGGATGGGACATCCAGCGATGACAGTGACATAGATATGGCTGTTATATCAAGAGATTTTGGAAAGGACCGCTTTAAAGAGGGGAGCAGGCTTAACTATCTGGCAAGCACCATTGACCACAGGATTGAAGCAGTGCCTGTGGGCCTTGATGAGTACCTTGCTGGGAATTCGATATCCCCTATACTGCACGAAATTACCACAAAAGGGATACCCCTTCTCTGATTAATACCGTAAGAACAGACAGCATTCTATGGTCCTGGTTGACGCAATTATCCGTTTTTTTTATCCACCCCAATTTCCTCACTATAGATTACAGAGAGCTCCATGGTACCCGGTGTATATAAAATAAAAGAGTGTTTGACAGTATTGTCCGATAATGCTACTATAATTGAAAGCTCCATGCCGTGCGGAGACCAGCGCCGCGGGGTATGGGAACGGTAATTCTCCGCGCATAATATGTGAAGCGGTAATCCCGGTTGTAAAGGGGCGGGAATTATTAACGGATAAATATTACTGTGTGTGGTTCTCAGATAATGGCAAATAATCCTTATGTAAAACCGCTCAAAGCCTTTGATCCGAAGAAGGACCTCGTTGTCAATGAGTCCTTTAAGGCAGATGATCTTTTTTCACGGGAGGACACCCTCGGGGACCTCGAATCAGGGGAACCTGACGGCGAGCTGCAGGGTGACGCCGGTAAGGAGCTTGCCAGCTTCCGTGCGGATGCTCCTGTCCAGGCTGGCATACTTTCTGTCGCAACCGCGCTCAATACGACTGTCCTGATTGCCTGCAATGACAAGGGCGGCGTATATCTCCTTGCTCCCGGACAGGGGTCGCTTACCCCGGTGGGTAAATTCAAAATCCCGGGATCAATTATCCGCACCCCTGCCTATTCCGGCGGGATACTCTATATTACGACCCGTGAGGGGTTGATCGTTGCCGTGAATACGGGCCTTGGCGGACAGGAGGGGGATGGTACGTCCTACAAGCCTTCTTTGCTCTGGCAGAAACGTATGGCAAAGGGGATTCTCTCTGAGCCGGTGGCAACAGGGAAGATTCTGATTGTTGCGGCCCTTGACGGTGTGTATGGTTTTGAGGCCTATTATCAGGATGATTCCTCAAAGGCAATAGGTAAACTTCTGTGGGAGAAGCAGCTCGATGGAACGGTTTCATCACCGACACTCCATGGCGGTATGATTTTTATTGGAACAGAGGACAAGAAGCTCTGTGCCCTGGAATACGGTGGCAGCAAGGCTGAGACGAAGTGGACATTTGACGCCAATGCGCAGATACGGAATAAACCATCCATATCACGAGACGGCAGGGACGTTCTCGCCGCTTCCATCGACGGGTCTGTGTACTGTGTCGATATCCGCCAGAAAAAACTAGAATGGGTGTTCATGGTGAAGGCTCCTGTGTACAGCACAATAATCCCGGGAACCATAGATAACGCTGAGTGCTATTATTTCGGCGCTGATAACGGCATGTTCTACTGCGTGAATTCATTCGGCAAATCGGTATGGACCTTTAAAACAAACGGTAAAATCCGCACCCAGGCGCTTCTCGATGGCGGGGTGGTGTTTTTCGGGTCAGAGGACAACAACTTTTACGCATTGAACGCAAAAACCGGCGCTATGATCTTCAAATTCAGCACTGACGGAAATATAAACAGCACTCCGGTGATACTTGAGAACGCCATTTATTTCGGCGCCAATGATTCCTTCATCCATGGGGTCAGCAGGTAGAGGATGTGAAGTGCATGTAATGGAATACCAGTGATTATCAGAAAGAAACGGGGGAGATAGATGACGCAATTATATAGAATGCTGTATCACATTTCACACCTTGATCCTCGGGTGTATGAACTTGAAAAAGAGGTTGAATTCCGTCAGTACATCATTTTCGCGGCGGTCATAGTGATTATTCTTCTTGCTGCCGTTGTGTATCTCCAGAGCAGAATTATTAAAGGCCGGAAACAGGGGAAGACCTCAAAAATCGCGGATAAGCTGTACCGGCCCCTGAAGACTGAAGCGCAGCCTGTGCCGCCGTCACCCGGTGATACCCCCGTCGGCGGCAAAGTAACGTCAAAGGAGCTTCCCGATCCGGGCCTGATCTTTAAGTATTCCCTTGCAAAAGAGGATATGAATGAGAAATTGATTACCATCGGCCAGACCGAGGGTAATATTAAAACCTTTTCCACAGAAATCATTGATAATCATTTAAGTATTTATATCAGGATCATTGAAAACAGGGAGGATCGTGATATTTATGACCTTCCCGATAAAATTACGGAAGAGTATCAGGTCGATATACGGCGTGACGGAAAGTCCCTCATTTTTTATCCCGGACTTGCCGGTTTCAGGGAAATGAGCTCCCGTGAACGCATTCATGTGAAACAGGAACCTGATGTCGCTGGTGATCCCACATTCCCGGCTATTGAGGCGAAAAATCCAATACGTTTCCGGCTTGGTGACCGCCTGAATCAGGACGGAAAGTTTGTGAATGGATTTTTTGAATTTCACTTCTTTACGAAGGATTATGAAGTGCAGACCAAAGCCGGAATCCCGAAAGTTGAGAAGTATTTTATGCTGCGCCTTTACAAGATTTATCCGGGATACGATACAGGGGCCCCGACGGAAGAAGGTCTTTATCCCATGGTAGATCCATTTACAACAGGATAACAATATGGCACGAGACGCGCTCCATAATTCGATCCAGAGTATAATCAATGACGATAAACCAACCGTTCGGAAGTCTCTGATCCTCGGGGTTGGGGGGTCCGGCATGAAGGGAATTCTCGCCGCGAAGCGGTGGATTGAGTCCAACATGCCCGCTGAAGCCCATCGCTATCTGCGGTGGATCGGCATTGACACCACCGATATCGAAACCAGCATTGAAGGAAAAGGGGGAATGTACCGCTTCCCTTCTGACCAGTTTTTTCAGGAGGAACGCCGAATGCTCTACATCTCGGCGCCGACACCTTCGCAGCTTTCAATGGAGTTTCTCCGGGATAAATTTAAGAATGACCCATGCTTTAACTGGCTTCCGAATCCGGATGTCTATGATATAAGCACCAGGGCAGGGCAGGGCGCAAACCAGACGCGGCCCCTGGGACGCCTCGCGTTTTTCTTCAACGAGGACAAGGTCAGGGAAACGCTGCTGAAAGAGCGTGACCGGCTGGATTCACTTTCCGACGACCCGAAATATTTCCAGTTGATGGACGTGAAGGAAGGGCGCGATAAAACCGAGGAGACCATCACCTTCACCATGGAACGGGGCGTGAACCGTTATTATTTCAGCGATAAAATACCGAAGGACCACACCGTGGTGTTTTTTGAACCGGACCCCAAGGCGCGGGCCCTTCTATGTCCTCATATTGACGGAAAGGTGACGATGGAGAATTTCCCTTCCGACGAAAGGGGCCATTACTTTGAAATGAGCGGTGCGAATTTTGAAGGGCGGAGCTTTTCATTCCAGACGAAGCATTTCAAGCGCCGGGGGCAGATTTCCATTTTTATTACCTGCTCCATCGTCGGGGGTACCGGTAACGGGATGATCCTTGATATCGCGGCAATGATAAAGGATATCTTTAAGGACTACTGGCCGGCGCCGAGAGTGTACTGTATTCTGGTGCTTCCCTCGGCATTCAAACGGGTGGTGTACAACCGGAACGCCCGCGCCAATGCCTACGCCGCGCTGAAGGAAATTGATTACTTTATGAGCGGCAATACCTTCAGGGCGGAATATCCTTCCGGCAGGAAGGTTGAGGTTCCTGACCGGCTCTTCGATGACGGGATGCTGTATCTCCTTGATGTTGAGAATATGGCGGGCAATTCACTACAGGGCCGCGATCAGGTACAGGAGCTGACGGGGCAGTTCATATCCACCTTCGTGGCCTCAACGGTGGGGGGCGCCATTGAAGAACGCATGGTGAACGATTCAACACGGGCGTCGATATATCTGCCGAAAGACGAACCGTCCCAGAGGAAGGCTGCCTACAACTCCTTTGGTATTTCCAGGGTGATATATCCGGTGCCTTTATTGCGGGAGCTGGGTTATAAAATTACCGCAATGAAGATGATCGGTTCCTTTCTTCAGCCGGTCAACAAGCGGCTCCTCCTTGAGACGGTGGGCGATATCAACCGCGGTCTTGTACGTGCGCTTCGTCTCAACTGCCGCCTTATATTTGAACGGATGTATCCCGATTACAAGGCTGACAGCGATGTCGAGTTCCGTTCCTACACAACGAAAATGCAGCGCGCCATGGAGAAGGGTGATACCCGGGGCGTGATTGCCACCATGGAAAACCTCATCCGTGATTACGGA
Organism: Spirochaetota bacterium; assembly: GCA_029573825.1. Lineage (GTDB taxonomy): Bacteria > Spirochaetota > UBA4802 > UBA4802 > JAGODF01 > JAKQCH01. Next base: position 9,255 of record JAKQCH010000473.1, read on the forward strand.
AAGGAGGAGATGGAAAAAACCAAGAAAAACCTCATGCTGCGGATGGAAAAGCGTTATCAGCTTGAGCTCGATAAAATGAAATCAACCCTCACCACGGAGATTCACAACTTTATCCGGGACCCGCAGAAAGGATTTCTTTTTGCCGAAGCGGTGATTAACCTGCTTCTCGGAAAACTTGAACTGTACCAGAAGAAATACTATAAAGAACGCGTTGCCCTGGCTCGGCATTCCACAGAGGACCTGGAAAAAATTGTGGAGACCGCGGAACAGCGCAAACTGGATGATCCGAAGCTGATGGAGGCGATTGTGGAAATGGCGGGCTTCAACTTCAGCCAGCTTGTGTGTGAGGCGATGCTCACATCCGCGGAGGCTTTTGTCCGTGATTTCAAGGCGCTCCTTTTTAACATGAAGAACATTGAAGTAAATATCCTCAAGGAAAAGGTGATTGCGCTTCTCGGAGAACTGAAACAGGACGTCGAGAAGGACAAGTATGAGCTCCTTGAAAAGAAGAACCCGCTTTTCTTTTACCTGATTAATGGCAAGGAGATTCAGGAATTCCTTGAGACCTACTTCTATTCCAAACTTTCTGTGGAAGATCTCTGCAATGAAGTTGATTTTGTCCAGATGGACAGGGAAGACGATGCGATGCAGTTTATTGAAACATATCTTATTTCCACCGAAGGCCTGGCGGTCCTGGAAAAAGACAGCGACGAAATCCGGGACATTATACAGACCAGGTTCGGTCATCTCCTTGAAAAGGGACTGGAGGAAATTAAGAAAGAGCTTTACGGGGAGGAGAAGACCATTGAAGACGGCCTGAACCTCAGCGAAACGAGCATACTGAAAATTGACATTGAAAAAATTAAAAAGAAGCTCTTTAAAATTATCTATTCCCGCTTTGAAGGATTCAATTTTGAAAATATTTCCCTGAAGCAGATCCTTGATGATAAGAAAATTCCGGTACGCAAGCTCCTTGAGAAACTTGACACATTTTCCCGGCCCTATATTTACATTGAACCCACAGGGCTTGAATCCATGGAGTATTACCGTACGGTAACAAATTTCAGGCTTTCCACCTACGAGGAAGGCGACGACCCTTCAACGAGCACTCCTAATGATCTTCCCGCCAGGCTGGACCATTACAAAAAGCGGGAATCCGCGCAGCCGAATATCAGCGTGGAAACCTTTGAGGTCCCCAATCTCTGCAAGCCCTATGAAATTATTTCCATGGGGGTGCTTCTGGGATACCCGATCTTCAAGGTTACCTCCCTCGCGGATTCCGTCCGGGACTACCATGCCCTCATTGAGGAAAGGAGCCACCCCCTTCACTGCTTCAATCACCCCACACTTGACGCACGGTATTTTCCCGACCCCTGCCGGACCACGAATTACCTGAATCCGGCGAAACTCTGGTCAGGCCTTGTGGTCATGAAGATACTTGAGCAGAAAGAGAGGGGCTATGAATACGAGGAGTCCATGGCGGCGGTATTGAAGGACATCGAAGCGCGGGAGGATTACAAAAAAGTAATCCTTAAAGCAGAGGAAGCCATTATGGCGGGGGGCGGATATGATAACGCTCCCATGGATATTGTCGCGGATGCCATGAGCAGCCTTGGGATGCTCGCGAAAAATCCCTCCGGCGGCGGGCTGCAGTTCCGCCGTGAGTACTCACTGGTAATCCGTGACATCCTCGATGGGGACGGCACCGGCGACAGGGCGAGTGCTCAGAACCTGACAAAGGACCAGTATATAGAAAAGTATGTCAAGGCCCCCCTGTTCGCCAATATGGGGGAACTGGTGGTGTTTCTTGAAAATGAATACAATGTGCGTCAGTTCCTCATGACCTCCATAAAGGACATTATTCAAAAAACGAAAGAAACCACCAGCGCCGGAGCGAGTATTATACTGCCGAAATGGAAAATCGATCAGGTTGAACTTCCGGTGTTTAAAGACAAGCTGGAGTTCTATGACTATTTTGAAAAACGTGGTTCCCTTGAATGGCAGAATGTCCTCAAGACAAGGCTGGTTGACAAACTGAATGCATACGCGACATCATCCAAGTTCCGGCTGGAAAGCGACCCCACACTTCTTGACCGCAGCAGGGTAGCCGCTTTTCTGGATTCACTTGACCAGCGGATGCCTGAAATTGTTCTCTGGGAAGTGAAGATACAGAACAAGATTATCAAGTAGCCATGATGATACGGGACTATTTTCGGAAGCTTTCGTCCTTATTTTCCCGGAACAGGCGTTTTCCTGAAAAGAAAGTGCTTGTTCTTGAGGGCGGCGGTATGCGGGGGATTTTTCTTACCGGCGTGCTCCAGGCTTTCACCGATCGTGGTTACTTCCCGTGGAAAATGATAATCGGTTCATCTGCCGGCGCCCTTACGGGGAGCGCGTATGCCGCGGGGCAGATTTATCTTGCGCGGGACGCCTTTTTTACCGAGCTCCTCTCGGGAAAATTTATAAACATCACCAATATTCTTAACAATGAAAAGCATATCCTGAACCTGGACTGGATGGTGGAAACAATTGTCAGGGGCAGGGAGCCGGTCGATATCGCCCGCCTGAAAAAATCCTGTCCTGTGGTGATAACAGCCACCAACTGCATGGAGGGGAATTATCCCGAGACGGTGTACCTGAACTCGAAAAAGGATGATATATATACCGCGTTGAAAGCAACGGCGGCAATACCCTTTTTGTACCGGGGATTTGTGCAGTACCGGGACTACCAGCTCCTTGACGGCGGGCTCCTGGACCCGATTCCCTACCGCCATGCCCTTGATCTCGGCTACCGGCAGGAGGACATTCTCGTTGTGGTAACCAGAAAAAAAGGCTATCGCAAAAAGGAGGAATCCTTCTGGGTGAAGAGCCTCTATGAGTCATATTACAAAGACCGCAAATACCGTTTCCTCGTTGATGCCATGGAAAGCCGTTTCACCATGTACAACAGAATGCTCGATGACCTTGAAGGAAAATTCAGCGGGATTGACGTGCTGTATCCCCCGGATGACTTCAATGTGGACCGTCTCACAAGGGATGATCGCCGTATCCTTCACGGCTTTGAACAGGGCGTTGAAGCGGGGAAGGGGTTTCTGCTGAGTCTCATATAATAGTTTTTCCGGTCGCCGCCAATGACTATGTTGAAGGAGATGCCGGCAGAAAATGGATTCCGCGGCCTCCCACCCTGAACAGCAGTGAAGTTCAGGGATTGATGTCCTCAGTTTCCCGCGGTATTTCGCGAGTCCTCCAGCATTCCCACGGTGCGGTTGTCCTTTACGAGAAAGCTGTCAATGGCCTGATTAATTTCTTCAATGGTGACGCTTTTCACCGTTCGCGTGTAGTCTGTCACATAGCGCCAGTCGTTGAATATTGTCTGGTAGTAGCTCAGCAGATTGCATATACCCATGTTTGAGTCGAGGTCGAACACCATTGACGACTCGATGCGGTTAATGACTTTCTGCAGCTCATGCCGGGTGAGGTCTTTTTTCAGACGTGCCATCTCAAGGTAGATTTCCTTTTCCAGCTCAAGGACGGTGTGGGGCGCTCGCGGCGAAGCGGCGACCACGAAAAGGTTGTCATAGCGGGCGCCGGGGAAACCGTTCCATACGTTGACCGATGCCGCGATTTTCTTTTCAAGAACAAGTGATTTGTAAAGTCTTGATGTCTTCCCGTCGGAAAGCAGGTTCGCAATGATGTCGAAGATATAGTCATACCGTGAGGGGAATGTAGGCTTGTGCCAGCCGATCAGGAGATAGGGGTTCGACTCGAATTTATATACAAAACGCTTTTCACCCTTCTGCTTCGGCTCGCGAATCGCGGTTTCCGGCGGATTGGGGCGGGGTTCCATTTTCCCGAAATATTTCTCCAGTGTGTGCAACGTTTTTCCGGTGTCCTGTTTCCCGATGACGGTAATTGTC
>JAKQCH010000480.1 GCA_029573825.1 Spirochaetota bacterium
TTCCCGCTGGTCCGGCAGGATGGTGTGGGGCTTGAATATCCCGACACACGGAGCGGAGGTGCCGGTACAATACACCAGCGGCTGCAGGCCCTCGCGGAGCACCGCCACCATGGAACCGGTGGTTTGAGTAGACACAATCCCCCCGGCGTGAAGGCACAGCCGTTCCATGGGCTTTGTACCGGGGCGGTAGGGTTCCGGACCATTGTGGTCCCGGAGGATTCGCATCATATCGACCGCCGTGATGCGCCCCTTCTCCCGCCCGAGGAACTCTCCGCTCAGGGCCTTCCGGACACGCCCTTTCGCGAAGTAGGTGTAGAGCACATCACTGAACATTCCGGTGAACCCCTTCTTTGCCGCGCATGACGCTGCCCCTTCCCTGCACAGTGCGATATCGTCATAGTTCTTTTCAATGGTGAGACAGTTGGAGATACTTGCCGTTCCCCGCACCTTCCGCACTGACCAGTTTTTTCCCGCCGTTTCAAGGACAAAGGCCTCACGGGGGTCCGCGATGATGAAGGAATTGTGGTAATACAGCCTGTGGGCATAGCCGCAGTTTCCTCCCTGGCCGTGTTCCCTGAGGAGTGACAGTATCACGTCCTTCGCTTCGGCGGCGCTCGTACTCCGCTCAAGGGCAAGGCGCAGCATGTCCATGCCGGTGAGGCCGGTCTTCTCATACTTCTCCTTTGTGAACACCGCCTCGTTGCCGATGGCCACGCTGTGTTCATTCACCCCCATTTCCCCGCCGAACATCCAGAAGGGCCGCGACAGCAGCGCCGCGAATGTGCGGGGGACCTGGGGTATTTCAATATAGGTACAGCGCACCGTGCTCCCCGGAAGGTGTTCCGCGGCGGGAATAAAGGTTATGTTCTGGGCCTCGTTCGGCTCCCGATCGGAATTTTTCGCAAGGATTACGCTGCCGTCGCGCACCGCATCCTGCATTGCCACCAGTGTGTCACACATCGCGCTCCTCCCTCTTTGACGCTTTCAGATTCAATGAATTGTCAGGCGATTCTGCCATGGTGAAGAGGGAGATGCAATCTCTTTTTTGAATTGCCGGGACCTCACACCGGCACTGCCGCGTCCTTTTCATGCTGAACAGGATGATGCATGCAACTCCTTCATGGGCCTGCCCTTGTTTTTTCTTAATTGCCTCTTCTGCTGATGCCGTTAACCAGAAGATCAACAATATATGCTGTTATTTTCTTCGATGACAGCGACCGGGAAGTGATAATCGAATTCATGCATACCTGCTCAACGCTGCCGATGATATGCTGCCGCATAAAACATGGATTGATATCTTCACGAAAAGTTCCATCAGAAATGCCTTCCCTGATTATAAGGAGGCAGAGGTCGTATGTGCCCTGCAGTATTGAATACGGCTTGCTGGTATAATAATCCGAGGAATTGCGGAATTCAAACAGGATCATCTTTGAATAAATTCTGTCCCGGTTATAAATATCAATAATGGTCGATATAAATTTTTCAAGTTTTCCGAAGGTGCTGTTTTGTCCCGCAATAACCCGTATCATCTCGACGCGGCATCCTTCGAGATAATCACCGATCATCTGGTACAGCATGTCCCGCTTATTTCTGAAATATTTGTAAATCAGCGCCTCATTCACACCTGCGGTTTCTGCTATCTCCGCGATCTTGATCGCCTGAAAATCCTTGCAGCCGAGAAGATTTTTCAGGGCCTCGGAAATTTTGACGCGCCCGGGGGGGTATGAATGTTCAGCACTTTTTTCTGAATTCATTATAACGCTTACCTGTTATCAGGAATATAACCCTGATGTAAATATTATTGTTGACGACACGACATGCAATTCCCATAGTCCACTGCATATATCCATCATAATAGCACATGCACTCCGTTTTATCTTTTACTTATACAAAAATTATTATTACTTTAATCTATTTATGTCTATACCATTTCCGGGCTTTGCGTTATAGAAAACGCAGGAACCTGCATTATCGCCTTTGTGTTTTTTCAAAAAAAATTTAAATTATAAGTTGACAGGTAAGTAAGTTTTATTTACCTAAATATTACTAATAATATAAACATGATTTGATCATAATAAGTATCCTCTACCAACAAAGACAAAACTGTCCTTCTGTGCATGTACCCGGAGGGACAGTTTTGTCTTTGTTGGTTACCGGTATGACGGTTTGCAGAATCTGCATACGATTGAAACAACGAAATTCTATTAATGATATGGTGATTATATGAACGT
>JAKQCH010000523.1 GCA_029573825.1 Spirochaetota bacterium
CCAGTATTCAGAACCGTATTCAGTTTTTTTACTGTGTGTCAGCAGATACCGCCACTGTTCCTCTCCCCGGAAGGATGCAAGGCAGTGCCTGTTCCGGAACACCCTGTCCTCACCGATGAAAAAGGGGATATCATCCAGCCCACCCTCCCTGAACGTGTACGGGCCGCCGGAGCTGCCGTCCTCCACGACATGAAAGGGTACGTGTATGCTGTTCTCAAGAGGGATCGCGTAATGAAACCCGAACCGGTTATAAAATCCCGGGATTCCCTGTATCCCCGCGATATCGTACCCCTCCTCCCGGAGTGTTCCATCGAACTCCCTGTTAAGCCTTTCCATCAGCCCCTTTTTCCTGTGTCCCTCACGGGTGCCAACTACCCCCAATTCCGCCGCTTTCAGGGAAATACCATCCATCTCCCATACCCAGGGTATGAGAGTAAATGCCGCGGCGATGACCGATGTCGCCTTTTCCTCTGCGATAAACCAGTAGCGGTAATCCCTTCCGGGAAGGTGGTGAAATAATATCTCCGCGAAGGCTCCCACCTCCTCCGGGTAAAACACTTCCGTAAAGAGTTCTCTGAGCCGTCCTGCGTCTTCGGGCGATTCCGCCCTTCGAAATATATAGTCTGATTGGTTCACTGTTTTCTCCATAATTGTAGTTACGGGCATACTGCAGCAATGAGCACTGCATAACATGCTTTTCCCGAAATTCTCCGGAAATCCGGAGACGGTTATCAGCACCATGTCCGCATAAATATTTATCTGCCGGTATTAAGTTTCACGATATTAATAGCTCACACGACCCTGTATATAATGCAACAGGCCTTCGTGTTATATGGGATGTCCCCTGGGGGAATTATGGAATTATCGATTCGAGGGTGAAACACATTCGCAATCAGCATAATCCTGAATTCCCCGGGAAGGGAACAGCACGCTGACGGACTCTGACATCCGGACCTCCTTAATCATTTTTTAACCATGCTGCAATTTTTTGTGCCGCTGTCAAGACCGTTTCACCCTCAGGGTGCATGGAACACTACGCACAGATTACAGCCTGAAATACCCCACCGCCTTTTTCAGTTCCCCGGCTTTCTGCGACACATTTTCCGATGTCGCCGACAGCTCCTCGCTTGAAGCGGAACTGCTCTGTGCTGCATCATTTATCACTACCGTTGATTTGGATATCTCATCGATGGCCTGTTTCTGCTCTTCCATGGAGTTGATAATATTTGTTGATCTGTCAAGAAAATTGATCGCGTCGTCCTTCAGAATATTGTTTATTTCCAGGTCTTCACGCGTCAGGTCCCCTATCTTCTTCACGGTGACCCCGAAGTTATCAAGCCCCTCCAGAATCACTTCAATCATTTCGATGGCTTCATTAAGGGACGTGTGGGATTTCGCGATGCTGGTATTGGTGGTTTCCATTATGCTGGAAATGCTCTTTACGTTCTGCCCCGCCTGCTCAGCAAGCCTGCCGATCTCATCAGCGACGACGGCAAACCCCCTCCCCGATTCACCGGCCCGTGCCGCTTCAATGCTGGCGTTCAGGCTCAACAGATTGGTCTGGTCCGAGATGTCCCGTATCAGCCCGGTGTAGTTCATCATTTCCGATGAATCTTCAATCGCGTGTTTCATCAGTTTCAGTGTCTCGTCTATTTTGCTCCGCAGGGAGCCGGTGTTTTCATCAAGGGAGGACTTTACTTTCAGGGCCGCGGCCATTTCAACTTCTTCATTGTGTACAATATCGTACAGTTTCTTCAGGTTTTCGATTAGTATTGCCGTTCGCTTGTGCTGATAGTCAATGGTATCGAAGATCATATCGTTGCTGGCGGTTACCTCCTCAATGGTGGAGGACACCTCTTCAACAGTGGCGGCAGTGGTCTGGCTCTGTTCAGAAAATTCGTCCGCAGAAGAGGCCATCTCCTCGGAAGAGATGAAAAGATCCTCTGACATTTCACTGATCAGCAGGAGGACCTCCCGGATTTTCTCCGAAAGGGTATTCATGTCAATACTCATAACTCCCAGTTCGTCAAGGGAAATCATCGGCACATACTGTTCGGTCACATCGCCGGCGGAAATCCGGTTGAGAGCTTTTCCCACTTCCGTCAGGGTGCTTTTTATTGATCTGGCAAAAAGGAGTCCCGACATGACCGTTGTGGCAGCCAGCAAAACGGTCATAATAACGACATGAATTAATGGCGCACTCAGGATACCGCTGTGCATTTCAACAATAAAGGTGATAAAGACAATGAGGGGAACAATCAGCAATGAAATCAATGTCGCCATGACCCGCTTATCGATATTGAACGGCTTGAATTTACTTCTTTCGATAACGATTGAAGACAGGCGCTCACTGTTCAGAAACTCCGAGAGAAACACTTCTGCCTGAAACATGAAGAAAATACCGGTTACCGGGATCACCATTATCATACCCATAATCATAACGATGAGCCGTACCGGGTCCATAACACCAAACACATAAAGAAACAGTATTGCGGTCCCGACACCGAAGGGATACCGCACCAGCAGCAGGGACGCTTCAAAGCGCGGATGAGTAAGGAGGGCGATTTTACATTTCCTCAGATCATCACCAGAGAGCTGTTCATTCTGCAGCATGCGGAATATGGGAGATATTCTTCTCCAGCGCATGTATAACGCGAACACAAGGGATACCGCCGAACCCGCAAGAGCGGACACTGTGTACGCCAGCATATAGGGCAGCAGATTTCCGCATACGACTCCGTAATACGCGAGAAGTAATACAGGCAGAGAGTAGGCGTATAACTCAAGGACAACAGAAAGACGTGTAAAAGGACTCTTTGATTTCATATCATTCCGGATCTTTTTGGTGTATATTGCAGAAGCAACACCAGCAATATGTATAATTGCTGATTATTGTTCTTAA
>JAKQCH010000526.1 GCA_029573825.1 Spirochaetota bacterium
TCAACGAGAATGCCGGACACAATGTTATTTCTGAAATGTCCCTTTCGGGGAAAGAATGTCCCGGAGCAGCAATCCCGCAGCGGTGAGTCCGATTATCCCCGGAACATAGGAGATGGTCCCCATGGGGCGCCTTCCCTCTTCGCGCGGCAGGGGCATTGTTTCATTTCTTTCTTCTGAAACATTTTTACCCGCTGTTTTCAGTCTGTCTGATGAATACACGCACCGCACCCCTTTATGGATTCCACACTCCCGGAGCTTCCTCCTGATTGTCCGTGCATGGGGGCAGTTCTTTGTATCGCTGATGTCGCACACCTCAACACTGCAGGGATCAATGCTGTGTGCCGATCCCATGCAGGACACAAAGGGAATGTTACGTGCCAGCAGTGTCTGTATCAGATGTATCTTCGGTTCCAGGGTGTCGATAGCGTCAACGGCATATTCCACACCGCAGTTCAGCATTCCCGCAAGGGTTTCGGATGATATGTATTCATTGAATGCCGTCACATGGACTTCCGGGTTGATATCGACAAGCCGCGCCGCTGCCGCATCAACCTTGGACCGGCCGATTGTACTGTCCAGGGCGATGAGTTGACGGTTAACATTAGAAATCTCCACTATGTCGAAGTCCGCAATGACGATCGTGCCGACTCCCGCGCGGGCTATTGCCTCAAGGGCATAGGAACCGACTCCGCCGATACCAAACACTGCAACGGTTGAATTTCTCAGACGCCCGGCGCCTTCATGTCCCGCCAGCAATTCTGTTCTGGAAAATCTCACGACACCACCTTCATTCCCATATCATCTCCCGGATTTTTCCCTTTGATCACCCGGGACAAAGTTTTCGTCATTGCCCTTCGCTCCGGTACGCTATTCCGGATCGGTAAAACAAAATGAAAAAAATATTGCTGATACAAGCATTTTTTGTAAAAAAATTGACATTATGGATAAAACAAAACCCTATTCTCATATATTCGCCTCTATCCTTCTATATACTCATATAATCAACCACAACCCGACTAAACATAGTTGCCGAAGGGGTCGAAGTAACGAGTAGGAGAAGGTCTCTCCTTACGTATTGGTCTTTGAAAACTGGGGTTGCGTTCAGCTCTTATGTTGTGGATGGATACCATGACACTGCTTGTTTTACATAGTCAGGCAGTTTCAGTTTTGTATGTGCCCAGATACAAGCCTGGAACACATACCATTGTCCCAGCTGTTGTCTAAAGCGTCAGCTGTATTGATGGTATCATAATGCCGGCAGCCGCTGCCCGGGAGGCCGGCAGGCAAGGAAGCCAAAAAATAGAAACAAAGGAGTGTAAAATGATTATTAACCACAACATGAGTGCGATAAACGCAAACAGGTCGCTTAAGTTTACCCACTGGGAAGTTGACAAGAGTATGCAGAAACTTTCCTCGGGTTTACGGATCAACAGGGCGGGGGACGATGCCTCCGGGCTGGCAGTATCAGAGAAAATGAGATCCCAGATCAATGGACTCAGGCAGGCTGAGCGGAACACTGAAGACGGAATGTCTTTTGTGCAGACCGCAGAGGGATACCTCGAACAGACTACCTCGATAATCCAGCGGATGAGGGTCCTCGCGATACAGTCTTCAAACGGTATCTACACACCGGAAGACAGGCAGCTCATTCAGGTTGAAGTTTCGGCCCTGATTGATGAAGTAGACCGTATTGCGTCACAGGCGGAGTTTAACAGGTTCAAGGTCCTCACAGGCGAGTTTTCCAAAGTGGGCGGAAAGGCCAGCATGTGGTTCCATATGGGTGCGAACATGAATCAGCGTGAACGTATTTATATAGGTACCATGACCGCCCAGGCCTTCAAGATGAAGCAGGGGGGAAGGATTGCACTCAGCCTCTCTTCTCCGGAAAGCGCGAATACCGCTATTGGGGTCCTTGATTCCGCGTTGCAGAAACTGTCAAAACAGCGTTCCGATCTCGGTGCCTACTACAACAGGCTCGAGACTGCATCAAAGGGACTTATGTCAGCCTACGAGAACATTCAGGCTGCAGAATCCCGCATCAGGGACGCTGACATGGCGGAAGAGATGGTATCCTTTACCAAGAATTCTGTTCTTGTGCAGAGCGGTACCGCGATGCTGGCTCAGGCCAACCTGCAACCCCAGTCTATTCTCAGACTGTTAGCGTAACGCATGTTACGATTTTTGTACACTGGTTCTTTGAAAACAGATTTCGATTCTCATTGCATTGTGCATAGTATCGTGACTGTTCAGAACACGGCTGTTCCGGCAGCCGGTAATGTCGGGAGGGCATTACCGGCTGTCGGAACGGGCATTCTGATAGCCATTGTCTCTCCGGATGATGGGCAGTCCGGGCTTCAAAAGGAGATAACCTTTGTTCCTGTAAAAAGGGGACCGGCCCGCGCAAGAGGCAACGGCTGAAAAATCCGGCATCAGTCCCACACATACACCCGGACAATGCTGATTATACACAAGGGAGGGGTGTACAATGAGAATCAATCACAACATGAGTGCCATATTCGCGAATAGGCAGATACAATTAGTTACAGGACGGCTTAACAAATCTATTGAGAAACTTGCTTCAGGCGAGGCTATTAATAGCGCCGGTGATGACGCTTCAGGTCTGGCGGTATCTGAAAAGATGCGTACCCAGATTCACGGCCTGTTCCAGGCTGAAAGGAACGCCCAAAACGGGCTTTCCTTTATTCAGGTCGCCGAAGGGTCATTACAGCAGATTAACGATATCCTCCAGAGGGTTCGTATGCTTTCTGTACAGTCTGCCAACGGGATTTACACTGATCAAGACAGGCTTCAGATTCAGGTTGAGGTCTCACAGCTTATTGATGAGATCGACAGAATCGCAACATCCGCAGAGTTCAACAGGCAGAAAATTCTTACCGGGATTTACTCGAGAAGTTCGAGGACCGGTACCATGTTTTTTCACGTGGGCCCGAACCAGAACCAGCGGATGCCCGCGTTCATCACAACCATGAGTTCAAAGGCTCTGAACCTGATCGACAATCAAAACAGAAAGCGTTCAATTCGCAGTGTTGGAGATTCCAACGCCATGATTGGTTATATCGATTTAGCTCTGGACAAGCTAAACCGGCAACGGGCAGATCTTGGCGCGTATTACAACAGGATGGAAAACACAATACGGGCGCTTTCACGGTCCCACGAGAATATGCTCGCCGCCGACTCCCGGATCCGGGATGCGGACATGGCGACCGAAATGGTTGAGTTTACAAAGAACCAGATACTTATCCAGAGTGGTACTGCGATGCTGGCTCAGGCAAACTTTATGCCGCAACTGGTTTTAAAACTGCTTGGATAAGGTTTGGTACAGGTCCGGCCAGAACACACGGACTGAATCTCTCTCCGGTTGGGAGCCGGAGAGAGATTCACCTTTTTTTCATTCAGGGAGGAATGAAATGAACACAATCACAAGAGGGAGGAATCCCGCAATGGTTGCAACAAGGAGGTAACCAATGAATATTAACAAAATCACCCAGGCTCCTATTGAGCATGCAGCACAATCCCCAAGCTCCCACACGATTCATGAAGCTGCGGCGCCGCGGGAAATTGTGCGTGAGCACAACGGAAAACAGGAAGTTTCTGAAATCAATATACACGATCTCGCTGAGACCCTGAATTCAGCGGCGAAATCCGTCAACAGGCGGATGGCCTTTTCAGTGAATGACAAGACCAACCGTGTAATCATCAAGGTGATAAACACTGAAAACAATGAGATAATACGGGAAATACCGGCAAAAGAGCTGATTCGTGTATATGAACACATTCATGACATGATAGGTCTGTTCGTGGATGAGGCGCGTTAGTTCGTAAAAAAAGCATATAATGGAATTTCCGGATTATGCCGATAATTAATTGAAGAAGTGTGTTATCGGCTGTATATTGACACTAATCTGATATTCGGAACCTCCTGTTCCCCAGGAGAAAGGAGATTATATGCCAATTTCTTTCGGAGGCATGGCCTCGGGCATTGACACCGAAGAAATTATAAAAAAGCTTGTCAACGTTGAAAAGCGCCCCATTGTTCAGTGGCAAAATGACATCAGGAAGTACAACTCCAGAAAAAAAGCCCTTAGCGCCCTTCAGAGTCATCTTGGCAAACTTCGAGATTCAGCCAAACAGCTGTACGGCTTCCGTGCGGCATATCTCAATAAAAAGGCGATATCTTCCAGCCCCGATATAATATCCGCGACAGCGAACAAAAAAGCGGAAAAGGGCATAAAAAGAATAATCGTCAAACAGCTTGCGGGTACGAACAAGATAAGCAGTGATCCCATTACAAAAGAAACTGAACTCAAACCAGGGAAGATCGCTCTTTCCATAAATGGCGAGACCCGTAAAATAAAATTCTCCGGCGGGAGCCTCAACCGTCTCCATGAGATTATTCAGGAAAAAGCCTCCGACATCCTCAATACCACATATATCAACACAATGGGCGAAACCTATGTATTCACCCTTGAGTCAAAAATTCCCGGGGAAAAGGGCGAGATCGGCATATCCGGCGATAAAGACCTTTTACAGAGCATAGGCCTGGTAAAAGGTGAAAAGGGCGCCTCGAAAGAGAAAGTGACTCTCGTTTTTGACAAAAAATATTTTACCTCATATATCGGGAAACAGGAAACAGGCCCTCAGAACGGTTCCCTGAAAGTCAGCAGTGACGGGAAAAATGTAACCCTTAAGGGAACATTATGGCAGGAATACATACTCCCCCTTGAAACCCCGGCAAAGGAAGACACGCTCCTCGAGTTCGGCTTCTCATACAAGGAGCCCCCGAAGGAAGAAGACGAGGCCCTCCCCTTCAGAATAGAGATGGGCCCTGAAGAGAAAACTGTCATCAAAGGCATTGAACTCCACAGCTATAATATATCGCGGGTGCGGCCCATCGAACAAAAGAAAAAGGAAAAGCAGTTTGACAGCGTTATCGGTGTCGGTGTTGTGGCGATGGACAAAACCCGCAGAATTGAGAAAATCTACAGCGTCGACATCAAGGCGAAAGGAAAACGCGAAATACCCATCGGCAAAGACTTTCAGGACAAAAAAATTTCCAAAGTTATTTTCTACAGCAACACAGGGACCGTTGAATTTTCTGACACCCATATTATCACCCCCCAGAAGGGAACAGGACAGTATGAACCGAAAAACGTGATATCCAAAGCCGCAAACGCACGGCTGAAACTTGACGGTATCGACATCACTCGTGACAAAAATGACGGGATTACCGATATAATCAAGGGAGTCACCCTGAGCCTGAAGAGGTCCTCGGAAAGCCCTGTTACCATCACCATCGAATCAGATGAAGACAACGCCATTGACAAGATCAAAAAATTTGTCGATTCTTATAATTCGTATCTTGACTTCACCAAAGAGCTTACCGTTGCTGACCGGACCGCGAAGGCGAAAAACTACCGGCAGAAAGAGTCGAAGTCGGGACTCTTCGTCGGTGATATGACAATCCTGCGTCTTGAAAACAGCGTAAAACAGACGGTGAGCGCCGCATACCCAAGCAAGGCGGACCAGCCGGTTAAGATAATCACACAGATCGGGATTTCAACGGGAGAACTGAATGCGGCCTGGGACACCATTAAAGCAGGAAAGCTTGTGGTCGATGAAACAAAACTGCGGGAGGTCATTGCCGGCAATCCTGACGGCGTGATGCAGTTTTTCGGCTCCGACACTGATGGCGACAACAGGACAGATAACGGCCTCGGATACCAGATGGTGCAGGTGCTGCAGCCCTATACCGCATCGGGGAACAATATTATCAAGGCTAAAATCAGCTATGAAGATACAACAATTGAACGCACGAACGAGCGCATTGAACGCCATGAAGAACATGTGGCCCGCTATGAAGATAAGCTGAGAAGAAAATTCGCGACCATGGAACAGTCAATATCCGGGGCAAAAGCCCAGGGGAACTGGCTCAACCAGCAGATAAAAGGAATGAAGGGCGGAGATTAATTTCCGCAGCAGTTTGTCATTATCCCCCAAAAAAGATAACCGAGAGGTACCTGATGGAAATACAGATCAACAGTCAGCCGGTAGATTTTGAAATTGAACACGAACAGTCAGTGCCGGATATTATGGAATCAGTTTCAAAGTGGGCCAGACAGCGGAACCTGATTTTTACTGAAGCGATGATTGATGACGCCGTGTACACGATTGAAACAGTACCCGATGTTCCACTCGGCGACGTGACCACCATCAACTGCATTGTGCAGTCAAGCGCGGACATTGTCCTGTCCACCATACAGGAGGCCGTGGACTACATAAAGAGAGTCAATGATTTTATACAGGAGTCCCTCACGGCGGATCAAGCTGACATGGAGAAACTGCCCTACCTCGCCCAGGGGACAGTATGGCTGAGTGATGTTGTTGATAAGGCCGGCTCTCTTCTCGACATGGACGTCCATGCGATCAGGTACCGGGATTCCATGGCGGGGAGCTACTTCGAGACTCTCGATTCATTCAGCAGCAGCCTTATGGGGATATCGGATGAAAAGGCAGCCCTTGACCTTCTCAGGGAAAATGCCGAGCTCTTTTCCTCCCTTTCAGAAATATTCAAGATTATGCTGATCAGCGACAACATGAAAACCCTGATACTCCAGAGTATTGAGTCCCCGGACGTGATCATCGCCGCGATCGCGGACATCAGGGACAAACTGCCGCTGCAGCTGAAAAATATTGAGGAAACCGCCATCGCATACCAGACCGGCAAAGACAACGAGGGGGCTGATAAAATCCAGGGATTCATCGATTTTATCTATCAGTACCTCAGGTCATGCCATCAGGTTGAACCGCTTTTCGGCGTGAGCCTTGCCGATGTTGTTGTTGATGACGAATCAATGGAAGATAAAAATACCGCCATCAATGACCTTCTGAATGAAATCATCAATGTCCTTGAGGCAAATGATATAATCAGCCTCGCGGATATCCTCGAGTACGAGATGATGCCGGTCATGGAAAGCCTTGACCGTTACTGTGAAGCGCTGTTAGGCAGGCTGGGAAACATTTAACTCCGTACACAATACTCCCCATACGTAACGGGCCGCGGAGAAAATTTTTATTTACTCTCTGCGGGGGCGTGATAACACTATACCTTATGGGGTACGGAATCCCCTTTCAGAAAACAATACACTCAAACCGGGAGAACACCATTGAAAGAAAAAAAACTGTGGGGCGGCAGATTCAGCGAATCCTCCGCTGAAATAACAGAACGCCTTTCGGCGTCTATACACTATGACTCACGCATGTACCGCCAGGACATCAGGGGATCAATCGCCCACGCGAAGATGCTCTGTAAAATCGGCATCCTCACCACTGACGAGCGGGACAGCATCATGCAGGGACTCAATGAAATACGTGATGAAATTGAATCGGGAAACTTCGAATTCTCCCCTTCCCTCGAAGACATCCACATGAACATCGAAGCACGTTTGACGGAACGCATCGGCGAGGCGGGGCGCAAGCTTCACACGGGACGTTCCCGGAATGATCAGGTGGCCCTTGACCTGCGGCTGTACATTCTTGACGAGGCAGTCGATATTGGCACACTGATCCGGGAACTCATCGCTGTCCTGGTGGACCGGGCGGAGAGCCATATTGACGTGGTAATGCCCGGCTACACGCACCTGCAGGTGGCGCAGCCGGTTCGTTTCAGTCATCACCTCCTTGCTCACGCCTGGATGCTGGCGCGGGACTTCCGGCGCCTTGACCATGTTGCGGAACAGTGCCGGATACTGCCCCTCGGTGTGGGCGCCCTTGCCGGCGTGAACTATCCCAACGACCGTGATTTTCTGAAAGAGGAACTCGGGTTCGACGCAATCACCCCCAATTCCATGGACACCGTGAGCGACCGTGACTTCGCCCTTGACTTCCTTCACTTCTGCGCGGTGCTGGGGATGCACCTCTCGCGGTTCTCCGAGGAACTGGTACTGTGGTCATCAAGCGAATTCAGCTTCATCCGCCTCGCAGACAATGTCACCACGGGATCATCCATCATGCCCCAGAAGCGGAATCCCGATCTCGCGGAACTGATACGGGGAAAGTGCGGGAGGCTCTACGGCAACATGATATCCCTCTTCACCACGATGAAGGGGCTTCCCCTCACCTACAACCGGGATCTCCAGGAGGACAAGGAGCCCCTCTTTGATTCCGCGGACACCGTGCGCCTTTCCCTCGAAGGAATGCATGCAATGGTTTCCACCATGACTGTCAACGCGGAACGGATGAAGGAGGCGGTGCACAAAAATTTCTCCACTGCAACAGACATCGCCGACTACCTCGCACGGAAAGGCGTCCCGTTCCGAAGGGCCCATGAAACTGTGGGG
>JAKQCH010000528.1 GCA_029573825.1 Spirochaetota bacterium
AAAGAAGATACTATGAAAAATATATTCAAAACAATTACCCTGATTTGTATTGTTGTGCTGAGTTCACCGTTGTATGCGCAAAACCAGGGAGCCCAGAAAAAACAGCAGGCATCGACACTTCCCGGAGGATTCGGCAATATCCAGTGGGGTGCCGCACTTGATGACACCAAAAGTAAAGTGATCGGGCGTATTACCTACATTGACGAAAAACGTGTCATAATGTCGAAAGAGAGCGATATCGAATATACCTACGGCTTTTTCCACATGGACCCCTCAATTGCGGGTACCACCGCACCCCGCCCCGACGACAAAACTCCCGGGAAAAACGGCAACAAAAAAGCCCAGCAACCGGCAGCGGCACAACAGCCGAAACTTTACTTCGTACTTGTAAAGTTTCCCTATCTCGCCATGGAAGATGTAAAAAAGAAGATTGTCGATAAGTACGGCCCTCCAACAGGGGAAAACATTGAAAAGAACCAGGGCGCCTTTATCTGGGATTCCGATAATACTGCAATTATCATGTGGGTTGACAGGTACGAAGACCTGCCATTCTGCAGGAAAATAACATACCTGGGAAAACAGCTGGCAAAGGACGTCAACGAATATCAGAAAAAGATATTCAACAAAGCTGAAATTGAAATTCTGCGCAACCTGAATCCCTGATCCTGCCGCTGACATCAGCAAGGTGCATGTGAACATGAAAAAAATCCTGATAACCGGAATTCTTATAATTCTGAGTACAACAGCTTTATCGGCATTTACTCTTCAGCGCAGGCAGTGGTGGGAGCAGCGCCTTGAAGACCTCGCATCGCAGCGCAGCAGACTGGACAACCCCGCAAGCCCCATAATCCCCCTCATTGACCGTGAAACATCGCGCGGGAAAAAAATACTGGCGCTCTATACCCGTACCGACAAGGGCACAGCTCCCCCGGAGACAACAGAATCAGCTGCAGCGGCACAGGGGACCGCAGCCATCGTGACGCGCACCCTGAAACCACTGATCGCCGCGCACCTGCTGAAAGAGCTCACCAGCGAAACTGTTTCTCGGAGCCGCCCGGAATCCGTGAGAAAAACTCTTCGCGAAGAAGTTGCAGCGCTCCTGGGGAGTGAGGGAAATTTTTCCGATGAAACCCTCCTTCAGGAAATTGTGAATATCGACATCTCACGCACCGAATGGGACAGCCTCTACGCTGACTTCTTCATGACAAAGCTCATGCTGAAGAAAAAGGACATATCTTCCGCATTTTCAAAAAATATTACGGACTCGGCCGTTGATAAATTCGCTCTCACCGGCAATCCCTCTGCAGAAAATGACATTGTGCTCTTCACCTCCGACACATTTTCTGCAGGAATAGGAGGATTTTCAGACCAGTCACAAACTGACTCCCGGATGCTCCGCGAAACATGGTCATGGGCCGATATATCCTCCCGTATAAAAAACGACTGTTTCCACTACAAAAAAATTATCAACCTGCTCCACAAAACTGAAGGAAACATCCCCTTTCCGAAGCTTCGGTATTATTTGCGGAATATTCCCTCCCTGGACACAATATATTTCACCGGAATTGCGAAGCTGGCGCTTTCACCGGGAGGAGCGCCTTCCGGCAGCCGCTCCCTTGATACTGTTATCGGGAAAATTGATCAACTCAGACGTAAAGCAGGCCCCGGTTTAAACGGCAGGGAAAGTGATGAATACTTCAACAGGCTCAGGACCCGTTTTGATTCACTCATCGCCCGTTATTCACCTGAAGCAGGCCCTTCCCCCGTGGTTGAAGATTACCGGGACCGGTCTATCAGTTTTCTCACATGGGTTTCTTCAACACGGAGACGGGACAGCAAAGAGCTGACCGGAATATATGAGAAAAAAATATCCCGCACCACGGAATATACTGATTTCATCGGTACTCTTTTCCAGGAAGCCGCTGATATCCCCCCTGCTGCAGGGAGACAGGAACACCTGTACTTCAAAGCAGCTCTGCAGCACTCCCCGAAATTTTTTTCATATATCGAAAGCGGTCTGGCAATTCCCGCGTTCTACAATAAAAACATGTCTCCGGGAGATACCCACGCGCTTCGTACACGCTTCCGGAAATATATCAGCTATCGAACGACTGTTCAGCGGAACATCCGGGAGAGCAGCAACGAGTACCGCCAGCACATACTCGAGAAAAAACATGCAAAAAAAAATGACCGCGGGAAAAAGAACGAACTTCTCGGACGCTATGAAGTTGAACTGATGACCGCTACTCTTCATGATTATGTTGCGGCCTATAAGTCTCTCAAATACGGGAAGAGCGCCCTGACGATGTACGCACGAACCTATGGAAAGTTGATAAAAGAAGTTGAGGGAGGTATGACTCCTGTAGTCAAAAAATGTATTGACCGCAATTCACTGTTCTCTGCAGTTCCTTCAGTCCGAACAGAAAAGATCACCGACGAACATCAGACAAAAATACATCTGCGCCGGGAAATACGGTCCCTGATATCCCGTATCGCACACCTTGAAAACTTTTACGACAGGTACAATATCAATGTACACAATATTCTTGACCGTAGTGAAGCCCTTGCGATAGAAACTCTTATCAGCAAACAAACAGCTATTCCCGCCGGAGACTGGTCGCTCAATGAAGAAAATTTCCCTGATATTGACAGGAAGCTGGCACAATCCCTGAGTAATGCGAGGAAAAAAGCAATTTGGAACACTACCGCCGACCGTGTGCACCCGGTTCAGCTTCCGGGCACTGATATCGCCCTGTCCATACCCGACGGGTGGACCCGTAATGACGGACACAGCAGAAAATCAGAAAACATGACCGTCATGACATATACCGCTACCGGCGATACCGCATCAATTGATATCGCCATCGTACCCGCTGAAACAAATACCATGCGGACAATACACAGCGGGTGGCTGAAGATCCAGCGTGCAGCGTCAGTTAAAACAAAATGGGGCAGAAAAAACAACATCGATTATTTCTGGTCCCTCGCGCGTGATAATAATTCTTCAATCAGGGAATCATATCTTTTTCAGAATGGAAACAATGCTGTCATTATATCAGGTTCCACTACCCGGAACAGGTATAATTTCTTCAAAAAGAAGCTGGACAGCGTATTCGAATCCGTCCGAACCCCCCGAAGTGGCAGGTAAATACTGAGTAATTAGAATTTATTGCCCGTAAACACTTGACACCTGAATATTCACCGTATACACTGCAGGTAATGAAAACAGACTGAACCATCACGCTGCATTCCCCTGGAGGTCACATGAAGCCGAAAACAATGATTATCATCACTACACTTGCCGTCAGCATGCTGTTTCCCGGGGCATGCACGAAAAAGGAAATGACCCCGGAGTTGTTTCTTCAAATTGAAGACGCGATGTCCGCAACAGACATGACCCCTGAATCGAAAGCACGGGTAACCACACAATTCGGTATCACTCCTGATCAATACCAGGAATTCAGCGAACGCGCAAAGACTGATAAAAAATTAATGGAACAATTAGGCACGCTGCGGCTGAAACAGTTAAGGGAAAAAGAAACGCAGTAATATCCATTTCCTTCACGCGACGGGAGGGGATCACCCGAAGCTCTCCCCTTCCACAAGACGGTAACCGTTAATAAAGGCGAGTCCCTCCATGGACTTTTTGTTTTCCGGCTGGATTGATATAATCTCGATAATGCCCTCCCCTGTCCCCGCGAGGAGCCGCTTTTTCTGAAACCCCCTCACCTCTCCCGGCCTCAGCATGAAATCCACTGAATCAGAAAATGTCATCGTTTTCCAGACACGCATGTTCTTCCCCCGGAACTCTGTCCACGCAACAGGTTTCGGATTGAAGCCCCGTACCAGGTTATGAATGTCACGGGCAGATGAATCCCAGCTGATTCGTGCGGTATCGCGGTCAATTTTTCCGCAGTACGATGCGGCGTTGTGGTCTTGAGCCGATGGGACAATAGTGCCTTCTTCCAGACCGTGAAGCGTCTTTATCAGCAGATCAGCTCCCGCCGGCAGCACCGCCTGGTACAGGTCCTCCGCGGTCATTGATTCATCAAGGGCAATTGTTTCCTGCATCAAAATATCTCCGGCGTCCAGTTCCTCGTTGATGCACTGCACGGTAATTCCGGTTTCCTTCTCACCATGCACAAGGGCCCATTGGATAGGGGCCGCCCCGCGGTATTTCGGCAGGAGCGAGGGGTGGAGATTTATGGTCTTATACCGGGGCTGGTCAAACACCTCACGGGGAATAATTTTTCCGTAT
>JAKQCH010000530.1 GCA_029573825.1 Spirochaetota bacterium
TCCTATATGCGGTGAGCATGGCTGAGTATTCAGGCGTGGGATCTGCATACAAATTTTCCATACGATACAGTTCCTCAGTCACGCTGATACGGGCCATCAGCACCGCCGCCTGCCGGGTCCTTTGCTTTCTCATTGCCGTATCAGCATTCCGGATATCGGCCGGCGCCGTACACTTGAGCAGATACCGGTCATCGCTGAAAAAGGCGCCCTGGTTTTCTGCAAGATACCTGTCCGGGTCTTTCATCGCCGCAGGATACCTGTCGGCCGCTGTCGTACTCTTCCCCTGGGGCCTGGATTCTATGGACGGCCGGTCTGCCCAGCAGGTAAGGGCCCACCGCCTGAGACTCTCAGCCGAGAAAGTGATACTGACCATGCAGTTCTGCTCATGGTCACACTCAATGCCGGTGGCCTTTGCAGACCGAGCCACGGTGGTGAAGTATGCTCCCCGCCTGGCCTGATCATAAGTTCCGGACAGGGCGTCAGGGCAGTGAGGCTCCTGGCTGAAACGCGTGATGAAGGCACTGCGACCGTTACGCTCCGCCGCGGCCAAGGCCTGTTCCCTTCTTTTTCCGGGATCATTCTCTTTAATTCCTGGAGCGCCGGTCATCCTGAGCACATAGGTATCATCGGAGAGCCAGCCCTCTCCGTTGACCAGAGGATACTGGCGGTGGGACGGCCCGCAGGCCCACTGCAGCGCAGTGAAAAGAATGAGAGCGCATACTGGAATATTTTTTACAGTCATAATAGTACCTCCAAGGGGGGTGTACGATTGCGCGTCCGGAGAACGCGCTACAGTCCGGGCTACCTTATATATGCGGTGATGGAGCGCCTCTTCCTGATTGTATATTTACTTCAAATATTGGATTTTTATTCGCCGACACTTATTCCGAAAAAATAAATCTTCGTAGGCAGCCCGTCATTGTCGGTGCTGCGAATTTTTTATCCAGTATCCAAACTTTTCAAAATTTTTTCGCAAGATGTTCTTTTATTTCTTTATGCCGTGGAACCGCTTCAGTCGCACCAAAATATATTAAAATACATGATACAGTGGATTCCGGGTATAGAAAAGATCGCTGAAGCGATGTTTAAAAATTGGACAGGAATACCCTATATGAGACAGAAAGGGTGATTATAGGAAGCAAAATGTCTCATTTTTAAATTGTTTTTCCTGACTGTGCAGATATGTATTAAATTTTGCGCCGAAATAATTTCGTAAAAAACATATAACATCCTGCACAATTACGAATAATTTATGCCAATACCAGAACAGAGGTAAAGATAAAAATGAAGCGACATTAAAAAAATCAATACTATGGAGGCATAACTCTTTTTACTACTTTCGCATTCGGCCTGAAATATCCTCTGATAATTGTATGTGTTTTTTTATATAGAAACTGTTCCTCTCTCAGAGCGTATTTCCCGGAATGAGCGCCTCCTCAGAGAGGAGAATTTCTCTGTCCGTCCCCTTCACCCATAAAAATCCTATGGGAAGGGGACGTTTAAAATTTCCAGCCGCCTTTATCGCCGCTTCTTTTCTCCCCGTCAATCAATGATTGAGAGGGAGCGCCGGTTTCCTTCCATCGAAACGAATCATCGTCGCACCAGCCACCCTCAACGCGGGCGATTTCCATTTTCGCAACGGATTCCTTGCATTGAACATCTTTCGCGGGAATCGGTTCGCCGGCGCAGGAGACAATCCCCGGGAACATAAAAATCAATTGACCTGGTTCACATTCAATGTAGCACTATTCTATATTTTAAGGGCTTCGTCAAGGGGCATTTTCCGGTAGAGGAGCGATTTCCCTCCGGGGGAGTGTGCTTTTTCCTGTAATTTATCAGGGAAGTGAGAAAGACACTCCAGGATTCTGGAAGGAGACGGGAAATGAAAATTTCGATAAAAACATTAATCGTAATCGGCATTTCAATTATCTGTTCTTGCGGACCCAGATGGGGATATTATCCCAACGGTACGATCATCTCCCACGGCTGGGTTGACGATGAAACCTTCCGGATAACAATTACGGAGGAATCGAAGGTTTCGGTTAAAACTGACGTTCTCTGGAAGGAGCGGGCCAAGAAGGACGCGGATAGAAAAGCCGAATATGAGATAATAGAGCGATTCGTATTCGGAGTTCATGGGCCCCAGATCGATTATGACATGTTCATGAAACAGCGCAGGGAATACGTCATGAAAAATCTTATCGGCGTAATCAGGGCGCGCCGGATAGTACATGAGCGGTTTGCCGATGACGGCAGGTACGAAATAATATTCCAGGTCGCCGGAAAAAACCTGAAGCGTAAAATTCAAATGGCACCGGACGGCCCGTTATAAATAACCATTAAAACAAAGTAGGGTAGGGCGCCCCGGTTTGTGTTTTACGGCGGATTTGTTGTATTCGGCTTCCCGCCGTAGCTCTTTTTTTCAACCTTCACAAAAACCGTGCAGTTGCCTTCCTTGTCGTATAAGGTTTTGACAACGGGATGTCGGCATCCGTGGTTATAATCGGTGAAGGAATGAAGTTTTTCGGTATCACTCCGTCCCCGGTCATATTCTCCTCTCGTCATGGACATGAGCTCCGAGAAAATCGAATCCGATGCGGTCCCCTGTAAATTTATTTTTTCTTCACGAACTCGCCGAACATCCATCCGTTGTGAATCACTTCCATCGAGGGACTTGTCTCCACATAATACCAGTAATTGTTCCAGCTGCCTATCACTGCCTTCTCCAGCGTGCGGGCGATTATCTTCACTTCGGTATTGCCAGGCACATAGCCGACAGGACGCACGGGATATTCGGTCATGCTCGTGATGCAATCCTTCTCCTTTGCTTTTGATATCAACGCATCCGAACAGCGT
>JAKQCH010000533.1 GCA_029573825.1 Spirochaetota bacterium
CTCGGCCCTGAAATTGTCAGGCGGCTGGAACTTGAACGCCTGCCCGGTGTTATTACCGATTCAAATTATCAGCTCAATATTGAAGATGCAGTTGCAGTAGCCGGGTCTGACGCGGTCATCTTTGTTGATGCGGCGCTTCACGTGGATGAACCGTTCGCGTTCTGCAGGCTTACACCTGCTCGTGAAATAACATTCACGACTCACGCGATGTCGCCGGAGTCCGTTCTTGCCCTCTGTGAGGATATTTACGGGAAAATCCCCCCTGCATACATGCTGGCAGTGAGGGGGTATGAATGGGAAATGGCGGCACCGATGACAGAGCCGGCGAATGAAAACCTTGAAAAGGCGTATTCTTTTATCAGGGCACTTGTGCAAAAATCATCACTTCAGGCATTCGATGAATGCGCTGTTTCATCCGGCTGCCTGAATACAGCTGTACAGTAGTTGAATCATTCACAATGTATTCTTGTATTCATGAAGCCCCGGCAGGGATGTCGGGGCTTCATGCTGTGCGATATTTTTATGAAAAATTTATTTACATACAACCATACTACATTGAAAATTATAAAAAAACACGCGATAAACCATCATGCATGAATTCAGCATTATAGAAAACATTCTGACGATCGTGGAAGAAATTTCAGAGAAGGAAGGGCTTACATCTGTTTCGAAAGTAACCCTTCTCATCGGTAAAATGCGACAGATCGTTCCGGACACAATGTCATTTGCTTTTGAAGCAGCGGCAAAAGGCACAATCGCCGACTCCGCAGTGCTCGAGATGGAATTTGTCCCCATAAAAATTCACTGCAACGAATGCGGAAATGAATTTATTGTCAAAAACCATACGTACGTCTGTGAACAATGCGGAAGCACCGATCTCTCTGTACTCGAGGGGCAGGAACTTATCATAAAAAACATTGAAGGAGAACGATAAGTGGAAATCAAAGTCATGAAAAACATTCTCAATGCCAACCAGAACAAGGCGGACGAGATCAAGCAGCATTTAAAAGAAAAGAAAGTACTCATGGTAAATATAATTGGATCACCGGGAGCAGGTAAAACAACATTGCTGGAAAAGACTATTGAATCTCTCAAAGAAACATATTCTATTGCAGTGATCGAAGGTGACGTAGCAACCGACAGGGACGCCAGACGTCTTCAGAAGTATGACATTCCAATTGTCCTCATCAATACTGACGGTGCATGTCATCTCGAATCAATCAGCATACAGAACGCCCTCGCCGAATTTGACCTCGACAAGACGGACATCGTATTTGTTGAAAATGTGGGGAACCTTGTGTGTCCTGCGGAATTTGATATCGGGGAATTCGCCAAAATTGCGGTCATCTCTGTCACAGAAGGCGATGACAAACCGGAGAAATACCCCCTCCTCTTCAGGGAAGCAAAAGCAATGATCCTGAACAAGGTTGACCTGATTGAATATACCGACTTCAACAAGACGGAATTTGACGAAAGCCTGAGAATTCTTAACGGCGGGCTTTCAAAATTTGAGATGTCATGCAGGAAAAACGAAGGGCTCGAGGGCTGGCTTGACTGGTTGAAAAACACTCATGCTGAAACGGCAAAATAGAATATCACGAAAAGGCAGGTGAAGCAATCCTTGTGGCGCCAACACCGTCACCGAGAGCCGAAGGCGCGGCGATCTTTGTAGATGGCTGTCAGGAAAATATAACGGGTCAGATTATTCCCTGCTCCCGAAGTATCCGGGTTCTCTACTGAGGTGCATAACTGCCATGATCTGAATTGAATCTCCAACAATTCTGTAAATCAGCCCATAAGGAAATCTGCCGGTGATACACCGTCTCAATTCATTATCAAGCGCCTCCCACGCGAGAGGGTGTTCACAGATTCGCGTTATTGACGCATATATCTCTCTGGAAAACTGCAACCCCAGTCCCGGCTGCTGAGATTCATAGTACTCAATTGCTATGAGAAATTCGTTCTCCGCTGATTCATGAAAGCTGAAATTCATTAGGAATATTTCTTTTCAATTTTCCTGAATACATCATCACCTTGAATGAGGTTCGATTTCCCCTCGTCAACATCTCTGCAGCGTCTTTTTACCTCCCGTATCCACAACTGATCTATCTCCGTGCTGGTTGGCAAATTTGCGCTGTGAAGTAACTTATCTATCAGGGCAAGGCGGTCCTCAATGGGGAGATCCAGCGCCTGTTCATATATTTTTTCCGCTATTCGTGTCATTCATTTCCTCCATTGAGATTAATGTACATAATCATCGATTTTTTTCAAACAAATATCTTCAGAAAAAGAAAAATCACACCATCATTGCGAACCCGTTTTTT
>JAKQCH010000539.1 GCA_029573825.1 Spirochaetota bacterium
TACCGGTGAATTCAGGGAGCTGTGAAATGAATTAAGGGATGCCGTATCGGCAAGATGGAAGATATACAGCAATCCACCCGGTTTTATCAACCTGTTGAAAGTCTGTAACGCTTTCACCTTGTTGCTGATATGAGGAAACACCGCAAAGCAGAGAACTGCATCATAGGATTCCGGATCAAGATATATATCTTCAATTATACCTGTCATGAACTCAATATTACGGTAAGCGGTATGGAGCTGTTTCGCCCTTTCAATCATTGACGGTGCAGAATCGACAGCAGTTATTGCGCCTCCGGCCCCGATTTTATCCTCAATAATCGGCAGCAGAACGCCGTTGCCGCTCCCCACGTCAAGAACACGGCAGCCCGGCCTGAGATCGATCATATCGAACACTGCGCGAATACTTTCCCGCCGTTCATTATCGTTCCCGACATGCTCATCCCAGACGGGACCGAGGCTGTTAAAGTATTCAATTATTTCCCTGTTACGGATTTCCGATTTCATGTCCTTTGATTTCCTTGTCTTCGTATAAACGCAGTGAATATCGTGAAAGTATTGCAATACAGCGCGGCACCGCGAATGGAACAACCGCACAGAGAAGCAGTATCCCGGGAAGGCCCCTTATAATGTCATACGCGGAAAACAGGGCTGCCTGTATTCCAAAGAGCGGAAGCACCGCACTGTACAGGAGCACGAGCATCATTCGCTCAAGCAGCAATCCCGGCACAAGAATCGCGAGTATTCCTGCCGACGACAGGTGCCTGTCCCTGTTCCACCGGGAATGAGTGACAAATGAAATATAGAGGCAGAGAAACCCCAGCTGCACCGACATTATAAACGCAATGGGGGGATACCAGGGCGGCATCCCTGTGATCAATGCCGAGATCAGCGGGGTGAACGCTCCTGCCATAAGAGCATTTCTCCGGGAAAGGATAAAGGCACCAACGGCAAGGGGGAGATACATCGGCAGGAATACGGCGCCAAGCCCCAGAAGGTGAAACAGGCCCGGCACAGCGACTCCCAGCACCGTTACAAGCACCGCCACAAGCATGTTACTGATATCAATCCGGTGATGCACAAATAGTACCTTTCCTGCTGCCCGTTTTTTATACTAAACATCCAAAATCCCGCCCCAGGGACGGATTTCTCTGACCACATCAGGGCAGATTCCATCCTATATTGGATATAACGTTCCATCGCAATCAGAATAGCACCATTTTAAATTTAGTAACACTTTTTTTGCAATCAGAAAAACTTTTTATCACTTCCCCAAACACTGGATTTCAGATTTTGATCGCACCTGAACAGCACCATCTGCTGCGTATAGAGAATCACTGAGGCTGTAAAACATTTTTCAGAAAGTGCCCTTATATTTCATGTGACCAGGTGTCAATAAAACGGGCAAGGGAGTGGTTCCATGAATGCGGCTTCCTTTCAATAACGCGGGAAATTTTTTCAGAGGATAGTACATTATAAAGGGGATAATCAAAGGGCGACGGATAATCATCATAATCAACTTCAACGACAATACCCTGCAATACCTCCCCCGTTTTCGCATGATATACACTACGGGCTTCGGCAACAAACGACGCCATCTCAACTGTACCATCACCGCCGACATGAAACAGCCCTTCAACTCCTGCCTGCAGTAAAGACACAAGACAGCCGGCGGCATCTTCAGCATAAAGTGGTGAAATAACAAGTCCCCTGATGACTGGAACATCACGCTGACTGCGCAGTTCCCGTAATATCCGGTGCAGAAACGAATCACCGGAGCCATAGACATGGGGAACCCGCAGAATAATGTGCCGGCAGCCTGATGCAGTAATTAATTTTTCTGAAAGGAGTTTTGAATCACCGTATGCCTGAATGGGACGGGGTACGGCATCCTCGGTATAGGGCATACTGCCTTCCCCGCCAAATATGAACGACGTACTGAAGTGAACAAGTAAAATATCTCTCTCAGCGCACAGCCGCCCCAGCTCTCCCGCTGCCCAGGCATTATGTTCGTAGGCCCTTTCACGGAAAAATTCACATTGTTCGGGATCACTGAATTCCGAGCAGTTCACAAAGATGTGAGGCTTCACTTCATCAATAAAATTCTTCAGGAAATCAATATTCCACACATCGCCCTGTGAACTGTCAAAGGCGAATACCTGATGTGAACTTCTAAGAGCGGGAAGAATGTGCCGCGCCAGAACGCTGTGTGCACCTGCAAGAGCAATCATACCCTATCCACACATTATTATCAGCCCCGCGAAGCACAATAGCCGACAACAGCAGGGCAAAAAACAAAATCACACCCCGCCGGTGGAGGAGTGAAAGCAATACTGCGGTCGCGCTATCAGGGCCTGAAGTACCCTTTCTCCATAGCGGCTGAATCAAGATATGCTGTCATGATATTTTCGATTACCATATCAAATGATGAAGAATCATACAATTTGGGGATTCTCAGTGTTTTAATATATCCCTTGCATTTATCACAATAATCAATCCGGTAACGCTCTTCAGCTTCCGAGGCAGTAAAATATCCAATACTCTGCATATCATTATTGCCGCATACCGTACAGGATATCCGCACATACATCCAACGGTGTTCACAGAGGGAACAGTGAAGATACCGCTTCCCCTCAAGTTTATCCACAATCTCCGCCATGTCAGGATATGAACCGCACAGGGGACAATAGTTTTCCTGCCAGTCCTCATCGTCGTATGAGTCCGCGCAGGCTTCCGCTGCCGCAACAAAAAAAGGTTTCATCCAGTTCACCACCAGAAAAATGAACTCTTCAACACCGAGCTTCTGTTCTCCGGCGACAGCTGCCACTTTTTCCATGTCATGCTGCAGCAATGGACGAATTAAATCTTCCGGGGTGCACATCTTGCCTGAAACATTACCCCTGAGAACAGAAAAATCGAGGCCTTCATTATGTTTCTCGATCAATGACGTTATATCACCCAATGCGTCTGATAAAATACTTCGAACCTGATCTGAAAAAAAGAAATCAGCCGAATCAATAAGCGGCGGTTCAGGGGAAACAGCCTTCAGGACTGAATGTTCCCTGCACTTTTCATAATATCTGTTATGATAATCAAAAAGCAAAAGGTAGAAGTCATACACCCCGGCAGTAAAAAGCTCTTCGGCGTCAATCTCTACCTTTTTCTTTTCCCAGAATTTTCTATGATCCGTCATCGACACTAACTGTTTTGATTGTTGTTTTGATTGTTGTTCTGATTGTTGTTCTGGCTATTACTCTGATTGTTGTTTCGATCGTCATTATCACCAGATATTGATTTTTTAAACTCCCGGATACCGCCGCCGATATCACGCGCGATTTTCGGGATTTTATTGGCACCGAAGAGAAAAAGCACAATCAGGAAAATAATTACGAGTTCCGGCAAACCAAGATTACCGATCATACATGTACCCCCTGCATTTATAGTAAATAACTCTCTCTCCACACTTCACGAAATCGAGCCGTCATGGAATCATAATACTCAAAGAGAGTGTTCTTTTCAAATAACCGGACCACATTACTGCACAATAATAATGCAGTTCAC
>JAKQCH010000541.1 GCA_029573825.1 Spirochaetota bacterium
ATAAATCTCCTCGAACTCATCGCCGTTAAATTTTTCAAGAAATCCTATGACCGCAGTTTCAAGTTCCGCAATGGATTCCGTCTGCTGCCCCCGCAGATCACCGCGGTAATCATGCTGGGTCCTGATGTACACGACGATATCAACAAGCCTGCGTTTTATCGTCCCCGTCGCTTTCTCATCCCTGAGCGCATGGAGAAGAAGAATAATATCATCGACAAGTTTTAAGGTATGTGCTGATTCCATAATGCCCCTGTAATGTGTATCAGTTAATTCAGTATATCATTTCTCTGGTAACGCACAGGCTGTTTTACCCCCCGCGGCACACCGTTGAAGCTTACCGGCCCCTGCGACCTTCTCCCCGGCCCCGATTGAAACCCCGTCCACGCTGAAATTCCGTCCCATCTCTCCGGTCAGAATCCCATGAAAATTTAACCGTGTCATGAAGATCGATAATCCATCCTGCGGGAGGAATTTTGAACGAAGACATCACCCACAATGCCGCAATAATAATCAGCGCCGCGACAGCCTCAGTTTTCAGGACATTTCGCCCTTTTACTTTTTCAACGATATATCTGGTAAGAAGTCCAATATTATAAATAAAATGAAACACCGTTGCGACAATAAAAACAAATGCAAAAACAACGTGCAGCGACTCCCATGTCTCCTTGCTGATAAAAATAAACGACCATCCGGAATCACGGGCGACACGGCATGTGGGGGCGATATATAACGCGATCCCCGACATCATCAGTACAACAAAAGAAAAGGTCACCACCAGTGACACAAATCCCCGTGTAGTAAATGGTTTTTTTTCAGTATTCATTTCTCACTTCCTCTGACATTTATTATTATTTCCTGCACATAGTGCAATAATTCGCAGGTCCCTCAAGCATTAAATGAACATACCCGCAAATATTTCTTCATTCATCAAACGCTATTATGTGTTCCATTACCATTACACAAAGAATGCACGATGCATCAATAATTTTTTTCATAAAATCAGTCCCGGCAGAATATAATCAAAATACGTTGTTTTATGAACACAGTACCTCTGACAGATATGATGGATATTTCACTTTACATTTTTATAATATCCGGAATACAGTGCAGCTGACTACCACTGTGAGGAGACATCATGAATTTCACCTTAGCCCTGATTTTTGGAGCTGCCGCCCTGACAGCAATCCTGGTGCTGCTGATTCTGCTGCTGTCACGGTTCAGGGAACTTGCTGCAATGCGTCAGGAACTGCATACGATAACCGGCCAGCAGCGTCAGGAAATGAGCCTGAAAATCGACAACCTCGCCCGTGACATGAACAGAAATTCCCAGTCAAGTTTTCAGACAATCCAGAGGCAGTACAGCGATTCCGTGCAGATGATCCAGGACGTCACAAAAAAGCTCACTGAAATTGGGCGCACCAATCAGCAGATCCTTGATTTCTCAGGCCAGCTCCAGAGCCTGGAGAACATACTCCGCAATCCGAAACAGCGGGGTATAATGGGAGAGTATTTCCTTGAAGCGATGCTTTCCAATATACTGGCGCCGGAGCAGTAC
>JAKQCH010000560.1 GCA_029573825.1 Spirochaetota bacterium
ATACTGACCGGCGGGGAGAAAATTTTCTCGGCGGGCTTTGATCTCGATGCGGTCAAAGACATACGGAAGGATTCCAACGAGGACTTCGTGGCACTGTTTCACCGTGCCTACCGGTCAATCCGGTTCTGCGCCCAGCCGGTACTTGCCGCAATCGGCGGCCCGGCCATGGCGGGCGGATTTGACCTCACCCAGATGTGCGATATCCGCTACGCTTCGGAGAAAGCCCGTTTCGGCCAGCGCGAGGTGGTGCTCTCGCTGATACCCATGCTTGACCCGCTGTTCCGCATAATCGGATTCGGACCCGCCCTTGAATGGGCACTTACCGGAAAAGACATCGACGTGGAGGAAGCGTACCGTCTTGGATTCGTCACCCGTATTTTCCCCCCGGGAACGGTAATTGAAGAGGTAACAGCGATTGCCCGAAAAATGGCGACTAACGACAGGACCACCCTTGTGGAGACAAAACGCCTGAGCATCGATATTCTTCACAACAGCCTGGATTCCTCCATGAAGAGCCATGAGTGGCTGTTCCGGAGTTATGTGGGCTCCGATGACAACAGAAAGAGAATTGATGTAATCCTTGAAAGCATCAGAAACAGATCAAAAACCTGAAAAAATCCGGCTGCGCGCTATATCTGTTATTCTAAAGATATAAATTGTATCCCCTCGACGAGAGAGAAACATGGAACTGATTGCCGCGATACCTTTCATAATAAAAGTACTGCTGTCCCTGGCATGCATTCTCATCCTTAATAAAATCACCAGCCGCCTGTATATCGCGGTGGCGGGAGGTACCCTGTTCCTCGCCCTGATAGCGGGCCACGGTCCGTCGGCAATGGGAACTATCACCCTGCAGCGGGGACTGTCCCCCAACACCCTGTTTCTGATGTTCATCATATTTCAGGTGATATGGCTGAGCAGCCAGATGTCCGATACCGGCGTAATGAAGGACCTCGTGGACTCCGTCAACAGGGGCATCTCGCAGCGCACCTCTCTGGCGGTCCTTCCGGCGGTGATCGGTCTCCTTCCCATGCCCGGTGGAGCGCTCTTCTCCGCGCCCCTCATTGACGCATGCGACAGCGGGAACAATATCGACCCCATGATAAAAACGGAAATTAATTACTGGTTCCGCCATATATGGGAATACTGGTGGCCTCTCTACCCGGGAGTCCTCCTCGCCGTGGACCTCACGGGGCTCCCGATACTGACATTCATGGCAATTCAGCTTCCACTCAGCCTTATATCCCTGGGGGCCGGATACTTTTTCATTCTCAGGAAGCTGCAGCACGTACCGAATAACGGGAGCGGAAAGGCTGACGCCCTGAAAGAAACACTGCATCATATTATGCCCATACTGATTATAATACTGGTTTACGGCATCATAAAAATATTCATACCATGTATAAGCGGCATAAACAAATATCTCCCCATGATAACCGGGATACTGATCGCCCAGATATACCTTCAGATTCACCGGCCTCTGGGTTTTGCAGTATGGAAGAAGATGATGCTTTCAGGAAAAACCATGCAGCTCGCGTTCCTTGTGCTGCTGATTCTCATTTACGGCGCCTTCATCAGCGCGCCTCTTCCAGACGGGACCCTCATCATGAACCACATGCGGGGTGAACTTTCCTCATGGGGAATACCGGTCTTCCTGGTAATCATGCTGCTGCCGTTTATCAGCGGCGTCACCACGGGTATCGCTGTAGGGTTTGTGGGGGCAAGTTTTCCCATCGTGGTCAGTCTTTCGGGGGGCGATATCAGCCTTCTGGTCCTGGCATACGGCTGCGGCTACATGGGGATGATCCTTTCACCGGTCCACGTGTGTCTCATCGTCACCGCCGCCCATTTTGGCACCAGCGCGGGAACCGCCATTCGGAACATCCTGAAACCCGCGGCGGCGGTCATGACGGGCACCGTGCTGCTGTCTCTGCTGTACCGGTTGATATTCTGACCTGAAGTACGGGTTCACATGCGAAAGGGTCCGGGTTTTAGTTAATGCCGCGGATTCACCAGTTCCGTTATCTGTCCGATAGCCGATTGCGCCTCCTTCAGGGCTGTTACCGCAATCCACACATGAAACATTTTCGGATATTCATAATAATTGAGGGGAATGCCCTGTTCCCGCATCATCTGCCTGAACTTTCTGCAGTCTGCCCAGAGCACATCATGGGTGCCGATGAACAGGGAAATCCTTCCCAGATTCCTGAAATCGCCGTAAATCGGGCTGATCTGGTAATGTGTCGTATCCTGATTCCCGGCATAGGATTTCCCTGCCAGCTTCAGGCCATGTATGCCGAGCATCCTGTCCTTCTTGTCCGCTTCCGCGATTTCAGGATTGCTCATGGTCACATCCAGCCACGGCGAGAGCAGTATTATGTGAGCCGGCTGCGGTTTGTTTTCGTTTCTTAGTTTCTGCGCAAACCCGAATGCCAGTCCCGCCCCTGCTGAATCCCCCATGAAAACTATATTTCCGGGAGATGTCCCGGCACACAGTCCTGAATACGCGGTTTCGATATAATCGTATACTTCCTTACAGGTGGCTTCCGGGGCCAGCGGATAGTCAGGTACCACGACCGCAGCCCCTGTCCTCCCTGCAAGCTCCCGTATCAGGCTCCAGTGAAATCCGGTGATATTGTGAATGTATCCCCCGCCGTGAATGTAGAAAATCATTGTTTCTGTTTCATGCTCCTTTGGCGATATCCTCCAGACCGGCCTCCCCTGTAATGGTGTTTCAGTTACGCTGAAAGCCCTGCGCACAGACCGCGGAATTTTATCCGCATCCTGAGGAATAATCAGTGAGGTCATTTCTTTTTCAAATACTTTCTTCCGCCCTACCAGGGACATCGCAACTTTCAGGAGTTTTGAGGTTATGCTTTCAGGTTTGCTATGTGTGTACGCTATGCCGGTAGTCATGGTTATTGGAGATCCTGTTCCTTTTCTGATTGCATGATTAACACTGAATCAGGGTTTTCCCAATTGCAATCATTTATTTTTAGATATGAATTCAGGGGTTGAATCTCTTCTCGCATTTGAAACTTGAATTTAGGGTTAGGCGTTGCATCGTAAATAATGAAAATAATATTCTTGACACATTAAGACCCTTAATAATTTGTTACCCACATGAACAGTATAATTAACAGGGAAATAAACGCAAGGCGGACATTCGCAATAATATCCCATCCGGACGCAGGTAAAACAACTCTCACCGAGAAATTGCTTCTTTATGGAGGCGCAATTGAACTTGCCGGATCAGTAACCGCGAAAAAAAAACAGAAAGATACCTCTTCAGACTGGATGGAACTCGAGAAGAAAAGAGGTATTTCTATCTCTTCCACGGTATTGCAGTTCGGATACCGGGGATTTGTACTGAACCTTCTTGACACTCCGGGGCATAAGGATTTTTCCGAGGACACGTACCGGGTATTGATGGCAGTTGACGCAGTGGTGATGGTCATCGATGCCGGTAAAGGAATTGAAAGTCAGACCCTTAAACTTTTTGAGATATGCCGTAAACGCGATATCGCAATATTCACGTTCATCAACAAGATGGACCGGCCTGCGCTGCCACCTCTCGAGCTCCTCGATCAGATCGAAAAAGTTCTCGATATTCACGCGTATCCGGTGTGCTGGCCCCTTGAAAGCGGAAGTTTTTTTAAAGGCCTGTACAACAGGACAGATAAAACTGTACACCTATTCGAAAAAGTTCCCGGCGGAGCATACCGGGCGCCTGTTTCCGTTCACGGAATCACAGACCCCGTTATCAGGAACATGCTTACGGAAACGGTGTACAATGAAATTATCGAAGAAATCGAGCTTCTGGACCTTGCTCATGGCGGACTTGACATCGATGATGTTCTCAGCGGGAAAACAACCCCCGTTTTTTTCGGAAGCGCCGCAAACAATTTCGGAATTGAACTTTTCCTTAATCGTTTCCTTGATTATTCAGGTTCACCCATTCCACGAAAAGCAGACGGCCAACCGGTTCCTGTTGAAGGAGATGTGTTTTCCGCTTTTATTTTCAAGATTCAGACGAACATGAATCCCCAGCACCGGGACAGGATGGTTTTTGCCAGAGTGTGTTCCGGTAAATTTCACCGTGACATGACAGTATATAACTCAAGAAACGGTAAAGAAATGCGGATATCAAACTCTCACAGTTTATTTGGAAGGGAGCGTGAAACCGCGAACGAAGCGTATCCGGGAGATATTATCGGATTTATAACTAATGCCGACTTCCGCATTGGCGATACTGTCAGTTCCGAACCAGGTCTCTCATTTAATGAGATTCCGCGTTTTGCTCCTGAGTGTTTTGCCTATATACAGAACACATCGACATCAACTTACAAATCATTCCGTAAGGGCCTTGAACAACTTTTAGCTGAAGATATCGTACAATCGTTTCATCTTACTGAAAATGACAGAAACCTCCCCCTTCTGGGAGCTGTGGGCCCGCTTCAGTTTGATGTGCTGCAATACAGGCTCAGGGATGAATACGGCGTTGAGACAAATCTGGAAATGAAACAATGGAATGTTCTGCGGTGGATAGCTGATCCCGCAGATGACACAAAACAGCAGTTCTTCATGCCGCACAATTGCTGTACAGGAAGCGACGACAGCGGAAGACCTGTCCTGTTGTTTCAGAGCTTATGGACAATGCAGTATTTTTTAGAAAAGAACCCGGACGTTAAACTATCTGACACCCCGGCATATTAAACCAATAAGTAGTATCCTGAAAAAACACTTTTTGGCCGGCTATAACCTCTTGACATCATCACAAAGATGAATTTCAGATATCACAATAGAAAAATTTTTTTTACATCGATGTTGAACACAAAGCAACATGTGATGTTTGTAATACCGAATAGGAGGATTTTACATGCCACTTTCACAGGGCCTTGTACAATTATATACCGGCAATGGTAAAGGAAAAACAACCGCCGCGATGGGTCTCGCTTTCAGGGGTGCCGGTGCGGGACTGAAGGCTGTTATTGTGCAGTTCATGAAGGGCCAGCACTACAGCGAGCTTGACGCAGTCCGTGCATCATCGCTTCCAATTACAATCGAACAGTACGGCAGTCCTGAATTCTGTCGTCCGGAAGCAAATGATATTGACATACACCGTGACCTCGCGGCGAAAGGACTCACACGCGCAAAGGAAGTCGTCAATACTGATGACTGCGATATACTTGTACTCGATGAAATATGCACGGCCTTACTGTTCCATCTCATTACCCTTGACGATATCATCGACCTGATAAAAAAGAAACCCCGCACCATGGAACTGGTCCTCACCGGCAGAGGCGCTCCGGAGTCCCTGTATCAATACTGTGACCTTATTACCGAAATGAAGGAAATTAAGCATTATTACACGCAGGGAATACAGGCGCGCGTGGGAATTGAATACTGACATGAGAGTATGCACATCATGATGCGCGGCGTCCTGCTGCTCCTGTTTTCAGCCCTTGCTTTTACTCTTTCCACTGTCTTCGCGAAGCTGGTAAACGAAGGATCCTCTATTTCAGGAATTGAGATATCTTTTTTCAGGTTTCTTACGGGATTCATTTTCGTAAGCCTGTATATCATCAGAAGCCGTGAGAGAATATGCCCAAATAATACGCGGTATGTAATGCTTCGTGCCGTGTTTAACACGATTGCAGTATTGCTCTTTTTCACGGGAATTCAATACACCACGGTAACCAGCGCAAATATGCTCAACATGACGTATCCCATTTTTGTATTTATTCTCGCTCCTTTAATAAACAGAGAAAAAGGGCACTATTCCGATATCGTTTTTCTATTCCTGACTCTCGGGGGTACCTATCTTATTATTTTTCCTGACTTCCACAGAATTAATCCAGGAGATGTGTACGCATTCCTGTCGGCAATCGCCGCGGGATTCGCACTGACCTCTCTCCGGGAGGCGAGAAAACACGACAGCAGCGCCACGATCATTTTTCATCTCATGCTCATCGGCGCGGTGATCAGCTTTGTTTTAATGCTGCCTTCATTCATTATGCCACAGGGAACAATTCTCACATATATACTGCTTTCCGCAATCGCAGCAGTGACCGGACAGGGAGCGCTGACTATCGGTTTCAAATACATCAAGGCGGCTCCCGGTTCTCTGGTTTCATCATCACGAATTCTATTTGCGACTGTGCTGGGAGTCATCATCTTCGGTGATCCCCTTAATGTTCATATCCTGTGCGGCGGGG
>JAKQCH010000594.1 GCA_029573825.1 Spirochaetota bacterium
CAAGAAAAGCAGTGAGGTCAATGGTGAATTTTCCAAGTACAAGGGCAAGTTCCAGGAGCAGTATTGCCAGTATGGCGATTGATGCGATCTTGGTGTAAAATCCCTCGGTCCTGTACACTTCATAGCCCACAGCCGGCAGCAGCAGTATAACCAGTGGGAGAGGGTGCTTCATATAGATGCTGAGGCCGGCGCCGATTGCGGCGGCAATGGTCAGTATGGTGCAGATGAAAGCGGCGTTTTTTGTTTCCTGTGCCATGGATTTTACCTTTTGGTGTGATGATTGTGTGTCATATCAGTTTGTGAGTACAGAGAGTATATATATGGGTAATTAATTGCAAGGAAAAACCGGCCCTGAAACCCGGGCAGGTGCCGCTGAAGGGCTGTTACCTCATACGGTAAATTCGATAATAAACCGGGTCCCGCCGTTCCTTTCAATCGTTGCGGTGCCCCCTATCTGCTGCGCGAGGAGCCCCACGAGGGTGATGCCGAACCCGGAGGAATTGTTGAAGTCGACTGAAACGGGAATGCCGCACCCGTTGTCTCCGACGGTAATCGTAACGACCTTTCCCTTTTTCAATGCGGATATGGATAGTATACCGCGCTCCATGCCGGTGAAGGCGTATTTCATCGCATTGGTAATGAGCTCGTTGATAATGATACCCAGGGGGGACAGCACCTTTACCCCTAATATAAAATCGTCAATGGAATATTCAATTGTCACGCTGGATATTGTGTGAAACAGGTTGACAATTTCTTCGGTAAGAGGAACCAGATAATCTTTTACCGGCATTGAATTCATGTTTTCGGAGCGGAACAGTCTGTCATAGAGCAACCCCATGCTCTGCATGCGGCTGATGGCGTCCTGCAGGGCGGCGGCGTCCGAGGGGTCTTTCATGGTTTTAATCTGCAATGAGAGAATGCTCGTCATGATGCTCATATTGTTTTTTATGCGGTGATGTACTTCGGAAAGGAGTATGTCTTTTTCAGTAAGAAGCGTTTTGATCTTTTCTTCGGACAGTTTGCTTTCCGTGATGTCCCTGGCAATGCCGATATAGCGTGCCCCTTCGCCGCTCGTGCCCCTTACCGAGGAGGCGCTTGAGGTATGCCAACGCCACCGCCCGTCTTGATGGCGGACGCGGTACTCGACTCCGCTCTGCTGTTCTCCGGTCTCAATCACTTTTCTCAGGAATTCAATACACGTATTGACATCCTCAGGATGAACAAAGGGCATGAAGTGATGCCCTTCCACTTCGCTGACCGCATGTCCCAGGAGCGTGGTCCAGTTCGGCGACACGTAGGTGAACATCCCGTCAGGGGAAAGGGAGTATATTATATCATTGGCGTTTTCAACAAGGGACCGGTACCGCTCCTCGCTTTCCTTCAGTACCGCTTCACGGTGTTTGTGTTTCCACGCGTTGACAAGGAGCTTCGCAAAAATGTTCAGGAGTTCCTGTTCAGCATGGGAGTAGTTATGGCACTGCCGAACGGAATCGAATCCGATAAAACCCAGACAGGCGCTCCCGTCCATGAGGGGTACTGTCAGGAGGCTTTTGATTTCCTGTGACGAAAGAATTTCCCGCAGCCGCTCAGGAGGGAGGCCGGACACGTCAGGCACATACATGGGTTTCCCCGCGGTATGTGCCGTCACCCAGTCAGGCATCGCGTTCAGGGGGACGTCCTGCAGCCTGTCGATCTGCGGCGCGATACCCCCAGCACACCATTCGTGGGTGTTGGAGCATGTCTGCCGGTGAAAGTCGTAGATGAAGACGTACGCACGGTCAGCGCTGACAAAGGTACACAGTTCCCCGAGGGAGGCGTTGATGATGGAATCGACGGATTCAGGGGGGAGGTTGATATAGGTCGATGCGATGTCTATCAGCAGCTGATGTGAGCGGGTCTGCATCTGCAGG
>JAKQCH010000004.1 GCA_029573825.1 Spirochaetota bacterium
CTGTGTGTCATCTGACGCTGATTTTTTTATTACCGGCGATCTTGATTTTACCGGAGCGCAAAAAATTATGAGTACAAAAATAGTATCTCTATCGCAATTTGACCGGCTTGTGTGCAGAAAATGAATACAACTGCAGAAAGATTGATAAATCAGGGACTGGAGCAGGGACTTGAAGAAGGTAAAATACAAGGTATAGCGCAGGGATTTAAAAATGGTCAGCTCGAATCTGCAAAGAAAATGCTTCAGGAGAACATGCCTGTTGATCTTATTAAATTTTAAGCACATGCTGTTAAAAAGTCCATTTCAGTATGAAAAGGTCCTTCAGGGGGGTGATTTTATGAGTAAGTATTTGTGTATAGCAGGAGTTTTATTGATTCCATTTACTTTTTTGTTCGCAGCGACGAAGCTGCTATGATTAGTTGTCCGTAGGCGGCCACCCATTTAGTTGTTTGTAGATACTTCTCTTTCAATGGCTTTTTGAACTAATTGATTTAAGGGAATTCCAAGAGATAGTGCTTTTTCAATAGCCTTTCTGTGTAAAGCAGGAGAAATTCTTACATTAAAACTTCCTTTGTATGATTTATAAATAGGTTTTTTATGTGACGTGCAAAGGTGAAGATAGTCATCAACAGCTTCTTTGAA
The DNA here is from genome assembly GCA_029573825.1 of Spirochaetota bacterium. GTDB lineage: Bacteria > Spirochaetota > UBA4802 > UBA4802 > JAGODF01 > JAKQCH01. The sequence goes on from JAKQCH010000004.1 coordinate 643, forward strand.
AGAGGAAAGAAGCGCTTTGACTGATCCGCCTTCAAAGGAAACAAGGTCATTAATCCCCTCAATTTTTCCATAGAATATTTCATCGTCACCAGTAAAGTGAACAGATACGATAAAGTCTTTATATTTTAACATGTCTTTCATGATATCACCTCTAAATTTTTAATTCTTCTTCAATCAATTCTATTATAATATGGTTACATTGAGAAAAAGGTATAAATTTTCCAGAGCTTATTATACTATTAGAAAGGGTAGTTCCTTACGGACACTACCCACGTTCCTTTCTGCTGCTCAGTGTCATTGCCATGGTCACCACAGGAGACCTCATATCGGCTTCCGGGATATGCTTTAATGAGTGCCTGTGCTGCGTCAGAGCACTATCTTCCCGCCAAAATACCATGTTCGTCCCGGTCCGGGATTAAATGGATTGGGACGGTACTCATCAAGAACATTTTTACATAACAGATATATACTGGCAGAACCAAATATCTGCTGCGATATCCGTATGTTGATAAATAGCGGGTCGTGGAGACGAAGCTTTTCGAAGTAATCAGTGGAATATGGTTCCGCAATGGATGTCTGGGGGCGTTCGCTCATCACATAGAGAAACTGGTTTCGTGTGTAGGTTCCGAACACCGAAAGAGAAGTGCCTGTTGTAAATTTGGCGCGTATATCAAAAGTCAGGAGATGACGCGGTGATTCGGCGAATCCGTCTCCCATGTTGAGGCGTTCGTCTTCACTGTTGTCGAGGTTTTCATTGTACAGATATGTATATGATAGAGACAGCGAAAGAGAAAAGATGTGAATAATCCGGCCGCTTTCCGCAGCGAGAATCGATTCTATTCCCTGTGTTCTCGCACCGTCAATATTGACAGAATAGAGACCTCCCAGGTCTTCATTGAACGCTTTAACAATTTTATCCCTGAAGCGGCTGTAAAAGTAATCGGTTCGCCAGCTGAAGGCATTGCTGAAAAGACGTAATTCAAAACCGATGTTTCCGTTATATGAACGTTCGGGGTCAATTCCTAGATCTCCACGGGTGTCGCTTATGCGCGAGTAGGCTTTAAGTGTGGGAAATGTTGTTTTAATTGAGCCGGCTGCCCGGAATATTAGAAAGTCAGGGATTGCCTGATACAGCAGGCCGATTACGGGATTAAATGAATCTCTGGTCCCCCATATTGTTGATTCATCCTGTGCCTGGTATCCTTCGATATATTCGTTCAGCGTGTCCTGCTGTGTGCTCCTGCGGCGGTGGTCCGTAAGGTTCTGGGCATCATAGGAAATACCGAGTGACAGAAAAAGGTTTTCAAGGGGCTCAATTTCGTCTTCCACCGCCAGGGTGAGGGTCTGAACCTCAAGGTATTTTGTTTTATATACTCCCGAGCCATGTACCGCGATGATATCCGGAGCATTCCCAAGGGCCTGTTCCTCTTCGTTGTGAGAGTTGACGCTGAACATGAATGACGTGTTGAGGCGGTGATGTTTCGAGAACCGTATGGAAGGAAGCACCTGGATACCAAAGGAGGTATCGGTAAATATTGAATTAAAGGGATTGTTGAAATACGGCTTGGCCTTCCCGCTCCCGGCATCCCAGGAATATACCGACGAGGGGTTCATGAACGTGGTGTGTTCCGTATCAGCGTAAGCCTGAAGGGTGTCGGACTCACGAAGAAGGAACGCGCTCGCCTTAAGCTGCAGCGTCGATCCACGATAGGAGTAATATGGCATTACCTTTATACTGTAGTCCTCAGGGAAGTATCGCGCCTGGTTCTGAAATATCGCGTCCTTGCCGTCTGAGGTGTACGCGTTTGACGAAGGATCGCTCCATGTGCGGGTCCCGCTATCATAATTGCTGTAGTTATTGATGTCGTAATTGCTGGATTTTTTTTCACTGTTATAATATGAGATTGAACATCCGGCTTCGCTGTTTGATGATAGGGCATATCCGGCTTTCCCTGCGATCTGGTACTTCGTAAATTCAAAATGATCCCATGTCCCGGTGTTGTTTATATAGGCGGATACCGCCTGTAACTGAATATCGCTATATGTTTTTCCGTAGAGATCATACCTGAGGGCTTTTTCAAGCCACCGGCGGCGGGTATCACTATCGAGCTTTCCCGAAACGCGGTACTCGCCGGAATGTTGAACAGAAGCGGTTATCCAGTAATAAAAATTTCCGATGGGGGCGCCATGGGCCGCGCTGAGACTGTAATGATCATTCTGGCCGACTGTTCCGTTAAATTCTGTAAAGAGTTTTGTGGGGCGTTTGGTGATAATATTGATTGACCCGATTGTTCCGCATGTACCGTACAGCGCCGAGGACACTCCGCGGTTAACGATAAGATGAGAGATATTTGCAACGGGAATCTGTGATATATCGGCCTTTGATTCGTATGCGTCATTAATAGGAATCCCGTCAACAAGGACCGCGACTTTGTCCTGACCGTATCCCCGCATTGAAAATTCCGTGCTTCCTCCGATATGCAGTGAGGCCTGCATGCCGGGAACCATGTTGAGCGTGTCAGAGAGGTCCAGATCGCTTCGTTCATCAATGTCTTTTGATGAAACATTTGTGGATGTCGATGCGCCGGTTATTCCGGCTGCGTTAGTACGGGAAGTATTACCGGATGCAGGAGCCTGTGCTGCGACAGTGGTGGAAAGAAAAACAATAACAATGATAAAAGGAACTATAAATGCGACGAGTGCATGTTTTGGTTCTATGCAGTACATTGGACTCCCGTGGTAATCAGGCCGTGACGCAGAACAAATTTGAACCCATGCCGAAGAAACGGGCCTGATCAGCAGCTCTTCATAGGAACTCAGAGCATATCAGTATTAAGCTGTTACTGAGGCATGATAAGGAGGGGGGATATTTCGTCAAATAATATATGACAATGTTGCGATAATTTGTCGGAATATCCCTGAATACGGATGAATCAGGGATATTCCGGAATCAGCTGTTCATATACCTGTTCACTCTGCGGACAAAGCATGCGTCGAAGTGTTCGCAGTCTGCACAGTATGGGTCTTCATCGTTGAAATCATCTTCTTTGCACAGGCCCTTTTCATTTTCATGCATAATCCGCATATAGTTTACAAGCTGCATTTCATCGTCACTCAGTGAATCAGGGCCCGATTCATTGAGTTTCCTGAGTATGGCGCGTTTAAATTCAAGGTCTTTACCGGACTTGTCAGAGGATACTGCGGCAATGGGGTTCTTCTCTTCTTTGATTGTCTTCATGACCTTTGAGGCAAGAACTTTTGATTTGAAACCGATTGCGTGTTTTTTAAAAAAAACAAAAAACAGGATACCGAAGAATAATCCTCCAAGGTGTCCGATGTGTGAAATACTGCTGGTGGAGGAAGACATTTCAAGATAGAGTTCTATCCCCCCGTAAAGAAAAACGAGATACTTTGCCTTAATGGGAAGAACGAAAAAAAGCAGCAGTTCCGCGTCAGGATACAGAAGGCCGAAAGCCAGAAGGAGGCCGAAGACCGCCCCGGAAGCGCCGATGGTAGGGCTGATAAACCCGATCCCCTGTGTAAAATAATTAATAAGAAATATACTGATCCCCGCGCCGATTCCGGTAAAAAAATAGTATATGAGAAAACGCCTGCTTCCCCATTCCTGTTCGATGGGGATGCCGAAAATCAGCAGCGCGTACATGTTGAAGAAAATATGAGGCATGTTACCGTGTAGAAACATATAGGTGACAAACTGCCATAGCTGATAGCGTTCAAGAACCAGTGAAGGAGTAAGGGCGAAGTTTTCTATAAGAACAGAACCATACTGTGGCACTGAAAATATCTGGATGGTGAAGACTATGACATTTGCGATAATCAGTTTAAATACGACGCCTTGATATGGACCGTTGCCTGCACGCATTACATGAAACCCTGTATGGTGGATTTTGAAGTATTTTCATTAGAGTACAGCAGGGTGCAGTTGTTACAGAATTGAAAGCATAACCGCATTGCCGTATTTCTGCACGGTAGAAAAACATTGAAACACCGTAAAGTCATTTTTTAAAAAGAGGACAGATTTCCGATGAACCAGGCTGGTAGTTTCTGCATACGCCGGGCCGTGTTTCGTAAATTGTACAGGAAAAATGCGCGCCATCCTGTTTGAGAAACGGGCAGCCGTGAATGTAATGCCCGTCTCGGGATGATACAAGGTGATCTCCGGCCCACACCGCTTCTTCACGCTGTATGATGCGGATAATGTCGTCACGCCCTTCACGTTCCCACCGCGCAAAATCCTCATTCGACACGTACGCCAAAAACGCCACCATATCAGCCAGACAGCAGGTGCCGCATCGCATGCAGGTATATGTACGTTGCATATTCGACATGATGAATCAAAAGAGCAAAATATTTGTGCTGTGTAAAATGGAAACCATGTTGACATATATTTTTAAATGCGATAATGCAATATGATAATCCATTCCCATCAGCGGAATAGCGTATTCAGAAGATTGTACCATATTCCGGACTAATGGTCAAACATTTTTTAAACATGAATGAATTGCTTCCCGGCTGTGGTGGAGAGCCGGCGGGAAATATACTTATCAGAGATTGGTGAATATGAATTCAATTAAAAAAGCTGCCGTTTTTGTTTTTATGGCAGCTCTTCTTGGTATTACGCCGGAAGCGGCGCAGGCCGGCTCCCTCAGGGTGAAACCCTATCCCGAAGCGGGGAGCATTTCCGCGGGTTCATCGGGTATCGTTACGCTGAGATGCATCATCCCTCCGAAGCACCATATTTACGGAAACCCCGTGGGGCCGGGGACCGGAAAGCCCACCACCATACAGGTCCAGTCTCTGAAAGGAATCACCGCGGGTACCCCCCGGTATCTTCCCGGGAAAAAACACACATATCCCGGAGATACGGGTTTTGTAAGGGTATATGAAGGTGAAACGAAATTTTTTATTCCGGTGCGGGTCGATACAACCACTCCTCCCGGGAATTATACCCTTTCAATGACTGTGGACAGTCTTCTCTGCACTGACCAGAGCTGCATTCCGGAAGTAGTGAATATTGACTACCGGCTGAAGGTTCTCCCCGCAGGATCCGGCGCGGGGTCCCTGGAGAAGCCGCTCCCCGAAGGATACGGGAACGCGTCGGAGCCGGGTGAAACCGCCGTCGCGCCGGCCGGGGAACGTGCGGGCCCTGATGAAAGACTGGATGGACTCAGCTTTTCCCCGCAGTACTTCGCGTCGGGGGATGTCACCAATATATTTCAGGCCATTCTCTTCGGTCTTCTTGCGGGATTGATCCTGAACTTTATGCCCTGCGTTCTCCCCGTGGTGAGCCTGAAAATAATGAGTTTCGTGCAGCAGGCAAACGAAGACAAAGGAAAAGTCGCAAAAATGGGGATGCTCTTCAGCCTGGGTATTCTTTCAGTTTTTCTTGTGTTAGCGTCACTGGCGGCATTTCTTGGTTATGGATGGGGGGAGCTTTTTAAGAAGACCTCATTCCTTGTGGCGATGACCGCTGTCGTGTTCGCGCTGTCGCTTTCGATGTTCGGGGTGTTTACTATCTCCATGCCTTCATTTATCGGGAGGGCTTCGGTCGGAGGAAAAAGCCCCTGGGGAGACGCGTTTTTTAAAGGTGTCCTCGCCAC
>JAKQCH010000009.1 GCA_029573825.1 Spirochaetota bacterium
ATTCCGTGATACTCGCGGTGAAAATTGTTTTTGTATTCAACATACTTCTCGGCAGGATGCGGTGGATAGGAGGAAGCGGATACCTGTATCTGCTGAACAGAGTACCGGGTATCCGGCTGAGATTGTTTTTTCTGCTTCTGGGAAACAACCTGGTGCGCATGGCGCGGAATAACCGGGAAATCGTCCGGCAGATCCGATCCCGGATGGCCGTTACCGGAAGAAACAGGCTTGTTCTTGCCCGATACTATTTCCAGAATATGCTGTTCAGGGAGCTGTACTCCATGCGGCACAGCCACGGGGCAATGGTGCTGCGTCTTGGGGAATCTCTCCGGTGTTATGAATATCCGCTCAGAAGCTGCGCTGCGGATTATATTCTCCTCTTTTCCATTACCCTGCATCTTGCCGCGGGTATGGTGATGCAGTGCGCACAATGAACAGTTACCCCGTGATAAAAATTGAAAACCTGACCTACACATTTCCCGATGGGCATGCCGCGCTGCGGGGAGTAAACCTGACAGTTGAAAAGGGAATGCGGATGGCTATCGCAGGGAAAAATGGCGCGGGGAAAAGCACTCTGCTGCTTCACATCGCCGGCCTCCTTGACGGGGACGGGATAATTGAGGTGGCGGGGATGCGGAGAAACCGGAAAACGATTTCAGCTATCCGGAACAGAATCGGGTTTCTTTTCAGCCAGGTGGAGTACCAGTTTATCATGCCCGATGTGCTGAATGATGTGATCCTGGGACTGTCGAAAGCCTCCTGTGCGCCGGATGATACGTATACGGCGGCGATGGAATGGCTTTCCCGTTTCGGCATTGCGCACCACGCCCACAGAAGCCCCCTTGACCTTTCATCAGGGGAGATGAAACGGGCTGCTCTCGCGGGAATTATGGCGGGCAGTCCTGATATCCTCCTCCTTGACGAGCCCCTGAATAATCTTGACCGGGAAAATTCTGAAGTTCTGGTAAACCTGCTGCGGGAGCAGGAAACGACAATGCTTTTTTCAACTCACAGGGCCTTCATGATCGATACATTAGCCACACATTGCGCCGTTATGGAGGACGGCTGCATCACAACGGTGCTTACAAGAAAAGAGTTTAAAAAAAGCAGGGTTCTGCGGGATCTGGTTTTTTAATACTGTCACGTTCAGTCCGGCACCGCACCGGGAACTGAGGTCAAAAATTGGTAATGATTTTTCCGGGATTTCCGGGTTTCACAATTTTTGATTCCGTGATCGGATCACCCTGTGGGTCGTTGATGATTTTCTGGACCATTATTACCAGATTGTAGTAATATGTCTGCGTTGCGATAAATTCCTTAATGATGTCATTCGCCGCAACCTTTTCGCTGAGAACTGTTATTTCCTCTTTCTCATGCACTTCAATCGGGTTCCCGGCTTTTTCCTTTTCCGAGAGCTCGTTACTTTTCTGAATAAACTCCTCAAGGAGGACCCTTGCTTCATCGTTGCTGTCAATTTTCTGTGACAGTTCTGCAAACCGTGTATATATTTCGGAACCTCTTATCATGAGTCCAAGTTCATTGGCTTTTGCTAATATCTCTTCCATTGTGTGCTCCTGCAAATAGTGTTAAGGAAAAAGGCATTGTATACATCGATGATGGAAATATCAGTACATTCAATTCGTATCTGTTATCATGGTAGCGGTGAATAGTGGCAAGAACAATTTTTTTTTATCAGTGAGGCTTTTGCCGGGAAACGGAAAATAAAATGAAAATTATTATTCTATTTTGTTTGACATATCAAGAAGTTGTTTTAGGGTATATACAGATACTGTACGGAGTTGTTAAATTTTTTAAAAGAATATTGTAATCGTTGGGGACAGTAATGACCGATATTAAAGAACAGGTAGAGGACGAAAATAAGCTTGAAACAGTTATTTCTGATGATATAGAATTGAAGGGGAGGCTTGTATTCAAGAATTCCCTGAAGATAAAAGGCAGCTTTGAAGGCAGGATTGAGTCCGACGGACATCTCGTTCTGGGACAGGAAGCGGAAATTAGCGCTGATATAGTCTCAAAGAAAGTTTCTGTATTCGGAAGTGTCAGGGGAAAGATCAAAGCGGCTCAGCGGATAGAATTATATCATAACAGTAAAACCTATGGTGATCTTATTACCCCCGATATTATAATTGAGGGTGGGGCCCTGTTCAACGGGACATGTATAATGAGTGAAGAAAAATGATGTTACGGATGTTATAGCTTGAAATGAAGATAATATTACGGTCATTGAGTTGTATTCTCTGTGTCTGCGGAACATTGCTCCTTGGTTTCAATGACTCCTTGTGTGCTGAGCAGACGTCAGGGCAGGTTCCCCGTGCGTCTTTTGGTCTCGGCGTCAGAGCGGGGATGTATGATGTACGGACAGTTGGTGATGATGACGTTTCCTGGGACACGGGAAAAGTGTACGGCGGCGGTTTAATTTTTGAATATATGTTCAACAGCTATTTTGGTCTCCATTCGGGGGTGTGGTATGGACGGCTGGAAGGGGAAGTCCGCTTCGATGAAGAAGATATGCCCATAGATTCCGTGACCCAGGTATATTCGATGCCGTTGTATCTGATAACATCCCTGCGGTCCGGGAGGTTCGCTGTTGAATTTCTGACGGGATTTGATTTTGTGTATATTTCAGAATCAGAGTTTGAAAGAGAAACCACTGACGGTCCGGAAAGGGTTGATATAAGCCATTTTATCAATTACCGTCAATATGCTGTCTCCGGAGGATTACAGTTTAAAATCGGTATTACCCGGTTTATCGATATTTTTGTCGGCGGAATTGCCAGCTATTATCTAACGGACTTTGTTGAATCGAATAAAGGCTCCGGGACACATATTTATACATTTGTCGCTACAACGGGAGTCCTTTTCCGGACATTTTAACAGATAATTGTTCTTCTTATCCCGACATGCTGCCATTCCGATGTCGTACCTTCCTGATATTCCCCATAATCGTGAGTGTATTTTCAATTTAGCAGCTTTTCATTACCTGCCGGTTCTCATAATACCGGGCAGGACCGTTTCGCTCTCTCCCTGTGGTTGTAATCCATCTTCTTCCTGCTGACTTGTTTGTCTGAAAAATTTATTGGTATTTGAATAAAAGTATTGAAATATGGTTGACCAAATAAAATATATTTGAAATAAATGTCCGAAATCATACAGAATTAAAAAACTTGTATGAATTCGGACATTTTTATCTGGTATGTGTTTGCTCGGGATTCATTGTTTTTTTCCTGATCAGTTCACGGGTGAAATGTATAAAATAAGGGATACATAATGAGGCAGGAATGGAAATAGGAATTGATGCAGGAAGTAAATTTATTAAAGCCTGTGTGCTGCGGGAAGGAGACACCATCCCGGAACTGGTGTACAGCGAACACTATGGAAACCCTGACAGGGCAGTTGAGGAAATTCTCGAAAAATATAATAATCCT
>JAKQCH010000001.1 GCA_029573825.1 Spirochaetota bacterium
GGTCATCCTTCCGAGGACCCGCCTGAGAGTATTTCCGCCAAGGGCCTTCAGGCCGTCTGTCATCAGGACCATTCCCAGCAGCAGGATTCCAACTCCTCCCAGGATTGTTCCGCCGGTTGTAATTGCAGTATTCATGCTGGATCCATTTCACAATTCGAACTACATTTTCACACATCCACCCGCACATCACTTCATATTACATCCATATTTAGTAAAGCATATTTTCTGTCGCAATCACGACAGATCGAATTGCTTTACTAAAGAATGTTTACCCGGCAATTGAGTCTTTTTTTCGGCGTTCAGCAAATCAATATTTCGTAACACCTGAAATATACTTGAATTGACCGGACATATACGATAGCATGTTATCATCATAAATCGTGTGAAGGTAGTTATATGCCGCACAAATCAGAATTTTCGTACATAATGAAAATTTTCAACACCATTCCATTCCCGCTGATGCTTGTCGACATGCAATTCATGATTACTGATTTTAACTCGGAATTGTCTGTATGGGTACAGAACATCTTTGGTGCCGAACTAAGAAAAAATGAACCGGTTTTTAAATATATCCCTGTTGAATTCAAAGAAATCTTCGAAAAGTACCGCGATCACAGTGAAACAGAAACCACGAAACAGATTGACATCGTAAACAGCCATGACAACAGGGAATACTGGTATGAATATCTTTTCGCGCCAGTGAAAAGCAACGGGGATATTCAATCTGTTCTGGTCACCATCGTCGACATCACGGAAAGAAAAAATGTTCTTGATGGCGTCGTGCAAAAGGAACGGCGTTTTCACTCCCTTGTCAAAGAATCATCAGATTTAATAATAATTCTTAAAAAAGACGGAACAATTCATTTCACCAGTGATTCTGTGGAAAAAATTCTCGGTTACAAAACATCAGAAATTACCGGTTCCAGCATTTTCAGCCTTGTTCATGTAATCGATAAGGAATTTTTTCAAAAGCAGATTTCAAGCATGGTTTTCACGGGAACAAAGACATTCATCCTCGAAGTGCAGATTGCCCACAAAAATGAGAACTGGGTATATCTTGAAGTCTCCGGAACAAATCTTCTCCATGATCCGAATGTTGAAGGAATTGTATTAAACTCACGGGATGTGACTGACAGAAAGCAAATTGAATCGGTGCTTGCGCGAATCAACCGCCAGAGGGAAATGATTCTCGCTTCAACGGGAGACGGCATCTTCGGCCTTGATGTCAACGGCAGAATTACATTTATCAATCCGGCGGCAATGCATCTCCTTGGGACAACATCCAAAGGGGCCCGCGGTAAACATGTTTCGGATGTTATCCACAACATGAGCATTGATGGAACACCTGTTGCAGGAGCCCTGACTGTATTCGATGCAACATATCGTTACGGAAAAGTAATCACGTCCCAGGATACATATTTCCTCCGCAGCGATGGAACAATATTTCCTGTAGAATTTAAAGCATATCCCATAATAGAAAATGATATTGTTATCGGCGCGGTAGTTAGCTTCAATGATATTACCGCGCGCAAGAGAGCGGAACAGGACCTGCTTCGTGTCACCGCCGAAGCGGAAGAAGCAAACCGCGCAAAGGGTGAATTTCTTGCTAATATGAGTCATGAAATCCGTACCCCGTTAAACAGTATCATCGGTTTCCTGGAGCTTCTCAAGCGGACAGAGCTTGACAGCAGTCAAATTGAATATCTCGATACTGTTGTTGACAGCTCAACCAGTCTGCTTGGTGTTATCAATGATATTTTGGATTTTTCAAAAATGGAAAAGGGGAAACTGGAGCTTGATATAACCGATTTCAACCCTTTGGAGGAATTCGAAAAGGCCATTGATATCTTTTCTGCGAAAGCGGGTGAGAACAGAATTCAATACAATGCGTTTATTGATCCCGCCCTCCCCGCGCTCCTGAAAGGTGATCCCCTTCGAATAAATCAGGTGCTGATAAACCTCATCAGTAACGCGATGAAATTCACTCATCCCGGGGGAACGATAAATGTCCGCATAAAAATGATCCGGGAACATGAAAACCATTACGACATTTATTTCGTTGTATCAGACACTGGAATCGGGATACCTGAAAACAAACAAAGCATTATTTTTGACGCTTTTGCCCAGGCCGATTCATCGTTTACGAGAAAATACGGCGGTACGGGTCTTGGTCTTGCTATCAGCCATAACCTGATCACGCAATACGGCGGCGAGCTTAGCATCGAGAGCAAGCCCGGCAAAGGCAGCAGGTTCTTCTTCGATCTGATTCTTGAAAAAAGTTCACCGGGGAAAAAACCAGCGATGTTATTTGATTATAAAATCAATGTAGTTTCCATTTTTAATCCTGAAACCAGCGACGCAGTTTTTTTTAAAATGTATATGGATGCGCTGAAACTGAATCATACCATTTGTGAAAATCTGCGTGAAGCCTTATGCGCTTCGTGCGACATTATTTTTTATGATATCGATTCCGCAGGTCAAACTGAATTGGAAACCATTCATGAACAAACACACGGGAAACCAGTAATAGCGGTACTTTATTACAATGAAAAAATCGACTTTCGCGACCTCCGTCGGCATTGTGATAAAGTTTTGATAAAACCCCTTACATGCATGAAGATTATCAGAACAATAGAAGAACTGGTAATGAAAAAAATATCCCCCGCCCCTGATGCCTCGGCAGATACTATCCGCTTCATAGGAAATGTCCTTGTCGCAGAAGATAACAGAAACAACCAGAAGTTAATGAAAATAATGCTTTCAGGAATGGGCCTTAAGGCTGATATAGCGGCAAATGGTATTGAGGCAGTCGACATGTTCCGCGCATCGGAATATGACTGCATTCTTATGGATGTACACATGCCGGAATGTGACGGTATTGAAGCAACCAGAAGAATAAGGGAGATCGAACAGGGCGGGACAAAACACATCCCTATTATCGCCTTAACCGCGAAAGCCTTTCCCGAGGAAAAAGCCCACCTCCTGGCACAAGGATTTGATGACTACATCCCGAAACCGGTTACTCAGGAGCGGATCAAACTGCATCTCGGACAGCACCTGCTCCATGTTCCCCCCGGCAGGAAACAACAACCTTCCGCAGCTCCGGGAACAATTGAAATAACCCATATCGCCGCGGTTCTGGGAATAACCGAAAATGACGCCCGGGAACTGGTTGATGATTTCATTACTTCAATTGATGAATACATGCAACCCCTCGAAGCAGCAGTCGCTGAAAAAAATAAGACCGATATTGAACAGTGTGCACATAAATTCAGGGGGCCCGCTGCGAATTATCTTTTCAGAACACTGGCCGCACTGCTTCAGGAACTCGAGGATACGGTGGAAAATATTTCAGATAATGACATGAACGCAATACTTGACCGCATTCATTCCGAAGTCGAAATAATCAGAGAGGCACAGGGAGAGATTCAAAAGACGTAAGTCACTTTGCCAGAAACACCTCAAAATCACCTTCTGTAATAAACAGATTATGCCTGTCGTCAATATCTGTTAAAGTAATAACGTCCCCATAGTGCTTCCCTGCAATAACATTAAGTTTCATCGGGGCAAGAAGCGCAATTATCGCTTCAAGAGGTTTAATATCGTTCTCAGAAAATTCAGGGAGCGCCCGAAGATCGACAACCACCCTGTCCTTTGCCACCATCCGCAGAAATGATGAGTTGAATACCTGCCGCGCTTCTTCAAGAAATGTCTTTGAACTCAGCGACATTCGTGGAGTAATAAATGTGACTCCCCCGTTGCGGGTAACGACAATCTGCGTATTCCTTTCATCGTCAATTCTTGCCGCAAGCCCCTGACGAAGCGCGGAGGCAAGCTTTTGTTTGAGGTTATCAGCGCTAAAAGGTTTCACGATGTAATCGACAACACCAAGGCGCATTGCCCGTACGACATCCTCTTTTTCTTTTTTGGATGTCACCATAATAATCGGGGTTCGCGAGGTTATTTCATCATGGCGGAGCTGTTTCAACACTTCAAAGCCATTTATGTTCGGCATCATTATATCCAGCAACACAAGGTCCGGGTTACCGGACTTGGCGTACTCGATTCCCTCCTTACCTGAAAGCGCAGTAATAAGACGGTACCCGGTACCCTGAATCTGTTTCTCAATAAGTTTGAGAACATTTTTATCATCATCAATCGCAAGAATCAAAAAGTTTTTTTCATCCATAATAAATACCATTATTTCTGTATTTGCATTTCATGCCAAATATCGTACCCGAAACTTGAGAAAAAGCCGCTCATCAATATCCCCGATATGACTTTATAACAAAATAATCATCATTCGTCAATAAAAATATAGCAATATTCATACCCCGGATAGCGATGCAATCCCTGCCGTGCAACAATAAGGAAAGCCTGTGCTCTTTCCGCACAGGCTCTCCAAATAATATATGACGTGTTGCCGAACTATATTATTTTTTCAGAACTTCCGCACGAAGTTCCTTTTTCAAAATTTTACCGACATTGGATTCCGGAAGGGCATCTCTGATTTCAATGTCTGCGGGCCATTTATATTTGGCGAGTTTCGTTCTGCAGTATTCCATAAGCTCATCTGTCGTTACGTTCTGACCTTCTTTCAGGGTTATAAATGCCTTTATGTTCTCACCGCGTTTCTGATCCGGAATACCTATAACGGCGACCTTGTTCACCTTCGGATGCTCATAAAAAACTTCTTCGACATCACGTGGATACACATTGTATCCGCTGGATATAATCAGGTCCTTTTTCCTGTCAACAACGAAGAAATAACCTTCCTCGTCCATATACGCGATATCACCGGAACTGAGCCATCCGTCCTTTATGGATTTTTCCGTCTCCTCCGGCCTGTTAAGATATCCTTTGGTGATCTGCGGCCCCCTGAAAAGCATTTCACCCGGCTCCCCAACGGGTACATCTTTCGTCCCGGTTTCAAGATCAACAACCCTGACTTCGGTATCAGGATACGGGAGACCGATGCTGCCGGGTTTTTTTCTGCCGTTAAAGGGATTAAGATGGGTCTGCGGTGAGGTTTCAGTCATACCGAAGCCTTCATTTATTTCAACACCGGTCAGCTCCTTGAACTTGTTCAGAATTTCAACAGGAAGCGATGCTCCCCCCGATGTAATAAGCTTGAAACAGGTGAGGTCAGTCTTCCTGATATCGGGATCTTCCAGCATGCCAATATACATTGTGGGCACAAGAGGCGACATGGTGGGTCGATACTTGCGAATTGCCGCGAGAAGCTGCGGCGCCTGGGGCTTCGGGATCAGCACTGTTGTCCATCCCATATAAACCGGAAGGTTCATTGCCGCAGACATACCCAGAACATGAAAAACAGGAGGTGATGCCATTGCAATTTCCTTACCCCGTTCTCCGGAAAACCATGCTTCGTACATCTGCACCATGGATCCCAGATTTCTATGCGTCAGCATTGCGCCCTTTGATACACCTGTAGTCCCGCCGGTATACTGATAAACTGCGACATCATCAAAAGTAACCGTCGTCTTTGGCGGATTCGGTTCATTGTTCCTGATGCAGTCCTTCCATTTATAAACCTCCGGCGCTGCTTTTACATCGGCGGCCATTCCCTTCTTTTTCCCGACAAGGGGAAACAGAATGCTTTTCGGAAAGGGAAGATAATCCCCTATTGATGTATAGATAATATGTTTAATTTTTGTTTTTGGCCGAAGATCAATCATTCTGTTCGCAAGAAGATCAATCGTAATCAGCACAACAGAACCGGAATCGTTGAATTGGTGCTCCAGTTCGTGATCGGTATAAAGCGGATTATTCATCACCACGACTGCGCCGATTTTAAGAATGGCATAATATGCCGCAATAGTGGGTATCATGTTCGGCAACAGCACTGCCACGGCATCACCTTTTTTCACCCCCAAGGCGTGCAGACATGTGGCAAACCTGTCAACCATCTCCTGAAGCTGCCGGTAGGTAATTTTGTACCCTTCAAATATCAGGGCGGTGTTGCCAGGATATTCCTTCACGGAATTCGCGAGCATATCGTGGAGACAGATTTCCTTATAATTTATTGTGGATGGAACACCCGGATCATAATGCTTCAGCCATGGTTTGTCCTGATATCGTATTTCTCCTGCCATAATATCCCCCTCGTACGGCAATTGTTGTTATTGATGCATGAGAATTTCTGTGAAACCCTCACATGTAAATGATGAAATTCACTATTATGTAAAATGATAGTATTGATATATAAGAGAGGTTTTTCATTCCCCTTTATGAATACCTCTCTTATTTCGATACACAATTATGATAAAACATAAATCAATTTTTATCAATAGGATATTCGGAACAGCCATGGTGGTGCAAACTCTATTTTTCGCATGGGGGATTCCACTATATTTTGACTCCTTATCAACGGTGTTGCGAATTTTGCTTTTGCTCCCAAAAGCATTTCGCCATAAATATTGAGATATCCCGAGTGTGCGATATTTATATAGAGTAAGACATTCTATCTCCCGGTTATTATATTCATTTTGATATTAGGGGCGGGATATTATTCTTGCATTTATTGTACCGCCGGTATAATACAAAACCGTCAAAGGAGACACAGACCATGGCGCTTTTCGGGAAACGGAAAAATACATCTCCTGATGAAAACTCCGTACACGAACATGAACGGATAAAACGTCTTACCCTGTTCCCGGATCCGGAAAAGTATGCCGAGAAAGTCACCGACACCGAAACCATATTCAACATGATCAAACCGGGACAGCGTATATACATAAGCAGCGGTCCTGCAATTCCGGCGAGATTTATCAGCGACATGCTTGATTCGGAAAACCCGAACCTCCAGGACCTGGAAATAATTCAACTCATTACCCTCGGAAAATACCTGTCGCATAAAGATGAATCCAATACCAGGAAATACCGCCTCAAGACATTCAATGTGGGAGAAAGTATCAACAGGGAAATTACCAAAGGCAATGTTGATTTTATTCCCGCAAACCTCATTGAAATACCAATGATTCTCTCTTCCGGCGCGGTGGGGGTCGATATCGCCATCGTCCAGACATCGCCCCCTGACGAACGTGGATTTATGAATCTCGGAATTGCGGTTGACGTGGCCAATATCGCCATCAAAAACGCCTCCCTGGTCATTGCCGAAGTAAATCCCAATATGCCGGAAACTTTCGGTGAAACGAACATCCACATTGACCAGGTTGACTACATCATTGAAAATGACGCACCCCTTCTGGAACGGGAAATAAAAAAATTCGACCCGGCCATGGACCGGATCGGGTGGCACATCTCAAATCTTATCGCCGACGGCTCCACGGTCGTCCTTCACCTTGGAAGAATATTTGATGCCATCGCGAAACACCTCACCTCGAAGAAAAATCTCGGCATCCTTACCCATGTAATCACCGACTGGGTCCTTGATCTCATTGAAGCGGGAGCGATATCCCTTCAGCGCAGCAGATTTACAGGAGGGCTTGTCACCACAAGCTACTGTTATGGATCGAGGAAACTCTATAATTACGTCCATAGAAATCCGATCTTCGAATTTTATTCCATCGCGCGCCTTGCAAACCCTTTTCTGATACGGAGGGTTCACAACCTTATCAGCATCATGAATGTGAAAAAAATTGATGTTTCAGGGGAATCCGTAGTATTTCACTCCGGTGATAATCTTTTATCCGGCTACGAGAGTAAACTGAACTTCGCGATTGCGGCGACCTTTTCAAAAAACGGGAAAGCGATAGTCGCCCTGAAGTCATTAGACCAGGAGGGCAACAGCAATATCGTCATCGAACACTCCGAGGAGGATGCCGGCCAGCTGCGGTCAACACTGGGCGTAACACGGTATGTTGTCACAGAATACGGTGTTGCAAACCTTTTCGGAAAATCAATACGCGAACGGGCCATGGCAATGATCGATATCGCCCACCCGGACCACCGTGAAAACCTGCTGAAAATGGCAAAGGAACGCGGTTATGCATACCCTGACCAGATATATGTCAGCAGTAATGCGAAGCACTACCCCCTTGAGCTTGAGACCATAAAAACATTCAGAGACAATCTTGAGGTGAAGTTCAGGCCCATTAAAGCCTCGGATGAGGACAAAATGCGCCGGCTGTTTTATCAGTTTTCCGATGAATCGAAATACTTCCGGTATTTTGTACGCCTTTCCATTATGCCGCATAAGGAAATGCAGAAATATGTCAACATCGATTACTCTTCGATATTATCAATTGTCGGCATTGTTGAGAAAAACCGGGTTGAGAACATAATTGCGGAAGCCCGGTACGCATACTATCCCGGTGAGGATGTGTATGAACTTGCGTTTATCGTTGACGAAAAATACCAGGGCAAGGGCATTTCCACCTTCATGCTGAATTATCTGATAATGATCGCAAAGGACCGCGGAATAAAAAAACTCATTGCAAATATACTCCCTGAGAACAACAAGATGATTCACGTCTTCAATAAAGCCTGTGTAAAACCTGAAACCCAATACCAGGACGGCATTGTATTGAAAATTATCAACCTTGAAAATACTCCCCGAAAATCTTGATTTTCAGGAGCAGCCATATTACTATTTACCGGGAAGGGGCATCGCCGCTATGAAAAAAAAAGCAGTTACCGTGAGTATCCACGAACTTGA
>JAKQCH010000010.1 GCA_029573825.1 Spirochaetota bacterium
AGTATGAGGGTGGACAGCTCCACCGTCACAGCCCCGGTCATGACAATAAATTCAGGTACTACTTCTTTAAAGGAACCGAACTCCCTTTCGAAAGAGCCGAGCTTTGCTTCAAGAAGCTCCGATATCTTTTCCCGGCCAAGCTCCCCAAGGAATATGCGTGTGTCAATACGCCCCGGCCTTTCCACAATCGCCTTTTCTATGACTTCAATCCTGTTGGTAGTGATTATCACAAGAATGCCGTCATTCTCTTCAAGGCCGTCAAGGTGACTCATTAACGTGGCAATGCCGATCCGGTCCCCGCCTCCGTTATTTCTGTCCTGGGTATAGAAATCAATGTCCTCAAGAATAACAATTGACGGGCGCCCCATCCTGGCGAGCCTGAAGATGCGGTCAATGTCCTCCGGTGTCGACACGTCTCCCGCTTTCACCCATATAACGGTCTGCTCAAAATTTGACACGATTATTTTGGAAAGCATGGTTTTACCGGTCCCCGGAGGGCCGAAAAGCGCGACGCCCCGTTTAAAGGGGATCTCAGCCTTCCGGTATAACGGTTCCATCTCAAAGAACCCGAATATCTCTTTCCGTATCTGCTCCCTGATTGATTCATCAATTACCATGTCTTCAAATGAGAAATGCCGTTCAAGGCTGATAATCGTATGGTCCCCGGTAAATTTCCCTCCCCGGATTTCCACGCCCTCATACATGCGTTCTTCAAAGGCTTCATCAAATATTTCCTGCAGCAGCCGTGCATGTTCAGTCGCGACAAAAAGAGTAAGAAAAAACACGGTTTTCCCAATCAACATTTCCTCCCTTATACCGCAGGCGAACTGAATTCCGTCCTTTTCGTAGACAGTAAATTTGTTCACTTCAATATAAAGATATCTGCCCCCACGCACCTGCAGCCGCATGGTCTTTGAAGGATACTGCTGGCTGCTCTCGTATGTTATTTCACCGCGTACAATGCAGTCATGAAACATGGACGCCACCGCGCGAAGGCCGGACAGCATCAGGGTCTCGGATAATTTTGTGATATGAATTTCCACCGTTTCTCCAACAAACGAGAAGAAATGCTCCATGGACACAAATGTCTCCGGGACCACCCTGCGCAATGCCGCCTTCACCTTTTCAACAATCGACCGGGCGGTGTCCAGTGAACCATTTTCCAGGGCAATGATACTGAGGCGGTATTTTAATCCGTGAAGAGAAAATTCATCCCGTCCGCACTCGGCGACATGGGCATAATATTCCCCGTTATCCACGCGTATAATACACTCCATGTTTACGGGAAGATACGATCCTTCTCTAAAAATGTAGGATGTCTTTTCATCAAGAAACGTAATTTCCGCCCCCGGCATTTCACGGACTGCTTCGAGGGCCCTCTCTATCACAAGGACATCGTATTTTGTGAGATACGTGCGGATATTCACCGCACCTGTTTCGGTCCTGACCTGTATCGCGTTCATTGCACCCTCCTGAAAACCATATTCAACTGATTCACAACCCCATTCGCGACGGAGCCCTGCCGGTGGCCCGCACAGTGCGCCATGTGTCATGATAATAACAGACGCCATAGGCCGGCGGAATATCGGTTTTTTTTGGTATGAAGGTAGTAAACAGGAAATTTCAGGATAAAGCTACACATTGAGGGTCGAGGTGAGGCGAAACAGCGGTAAATAGTGAAAAGGGGGATTGCTGAGGTTGTGAGGTGAGGACTTAGCGGAAAACACCGCGAAACATTTGTTTCAATACCTCCCGACTTCGCAGTGCCGAAGAGCGACACGGATGTCGCATAAATCTTCGGCACTATTCATGGTCACCTGTGATGCAACTTATATCGGTTTAACTATTTCAGCACAGCGGAAGGTGTTATTCAAGAAACCCCTTTGAACGGAGCATCTCCGTTATTCTGCACATTTCCACGAAAAACTTCCGACCCTTTGTATCAATATCATCGGGCATCCCTCCAGAAGCGGTCCACGCGTGGTCAAATCCATTGCGGTATTCCGTAAGGCTGCTCACAAATTCCCCGAGTATTTCAACCAGACCGGCCTCCTCCAGCCTGTCATAAAGGGGGACCATATACTTCAGATACCTGACGCCGTCTTTATCATGGCCCCGGCTAAAATTCCAGTCTTTT
>JAKQCH010000011.1 GCA_029573825.1 Spirochaetota bacterium
CTGTTCCGCGGCGGCACTCTTTCCTTTGACAAACTGCGTTTCGAGGAGCGAAACAGCCTCCTCCTCTTCCGGCATGAAATGTGCTGAAAGATACCCTTCCTCGACTCCGCGCAATACCGCAAGTATCCGATGGGACGGCGCTTTTACCGCAGGCTCGGCCCATTCGAAGTAATCACGGTACTTGGCAGCCTCCTCCTCTCTTCCCTTCACCACCTTTGAACTCATCCGGGACTTTTCCGTGAAGAGGCTTCGCATGCTGTCCCGTGCCTCCGCGTTTTCATTAATCCATTCAGCGATAATATCACGGGCGCCCTGGAGGGCATCTTCAGGGGACGCAACCCCTTTCTCACTGTCCACAAACTTCGCCGCAAGAGAGGCGATATCGACATCACCCTGCCCGAACACCGTTTCCGCAAGGGGCTCTAATCCCTTTTCCTTTGCGATGGTGGCCTTTGTCCGGCGCTTCGGCCTGTAGGGAAGATAGATATCCTCCAACTTTGAAATGGTCGGCGCCTCCATGACGGCCTTTTCCAGTTCGGGAGTAAGCTTTTCCTGTTCCTTCAGGGATTTCAGCACCGCCTCACGCCGCTTATCAAGGTCCCCAAGCTGCTGGAGCCGGTCACGGATCGAGATGATAGCCACCTCGTCAAGTCCGCCGGTTACCTCTTTCCGGTAGCGTGCGATAAAGGGGACCGTTGCGTCCTCGCCGAGCAGCTCGGCAACAGCGCGCACCTGTTCCGGTCTGATCTTCAGCTCATCACTCACGATTGATATATTGTTGTCCGGCATGGTCGTCGCAGCTCCTTTTATCGTACAATAATTGTTGCAAGGCAGGGCTTCACAGCAGTGTGACACTTGTAAGGAGCACAGAAAATTATATCAAGCACAAAAATATGGAACGGTTTTTCGGGGGGGTTGATACGATCCGCTGCACCGGTATCATGACTGCCGCTGCATAATATCACCCCCCGCCCCTGAAAAAAATTTTCCGTAACATACCGCCTTCCCCGTCATCTACAATAGTATCCCTGAGAAGATAAATCACCACACTATAAAGAGCGAAAATATTTATGGTTTATCCAAGCCGCAATAACGCATTGACGCTGAATCATCGCCGGTTGAAAGGATTCTCATGAAGCCGATCCTTGTAACTTTTTTGATCACGGCGGCTTTCTGCACTGCGGCAGCAGCAGAGGAAACGGCACCACGCAATGTCCCCGGTGCACAGGAGACAACATCTCTCGGCGACGAGGTGAGCAGAATACTGGACTATAATGCCGCGAATAACATAAAAAATGGGTTTTCTCCTCACCGTCCTAATTATCTACTTCCTTTTATTACCTCTGACTACAACTACGACAGGAACGAGACGGAAGTTAAATTCCAGATAAGCATGAAGCAGCGTTTTCTTCGTTTCTACGGCTGGGCATTGTATATCGGGTATACGCAAAGATCCTTCTGGCAGGCCTATGATGAGAGTGAATCACGTCCCTTCCGGGAAAATAATTTCAATCCGGAAATATTTATCCGCACGAAGATGTGGAACGGGTGGCGCTTCGATTGTGGTATGGAACATGAATCAAACGGTGAGAGCAGTATTACATCCCGAAGCTGGAACCGCGCGTATATCACCCCATACTATGAAAATAAATACATTCGGTTCAGTTTGAAAACCTGGTACCGGTTTCCCGAAGAGGAAAAGGATAATCCTGATGACAGCGAAGGTGATGACAATCCCGACATCCATAAATACTTTGGATATAATGAACTGGGGCTTACCTTCAAAATCCATAATCTGTATCTCACAACAATGAGCCGGTGGAACTTCCGGCACAGGAAAGGAGCATTCTGTGTGG
>JAKQCH010000012.1 GCA_029573825.1 Spirochaetota bacterium
GATTTTTTTATTCGCATTGCCGTATGCGCCAACGATTCCGGAAGCCACTGCCACGATGATATCGAAGAGACTTGGTTTTGTCCGTGCGATTATTTCCCCGGAGTAGGTAGGGATCGGCACAAGGTAGGCGATGAGCGCAGAGATGAGAATCGCGATAACAGTGCCTTTGATTATTGACTGCATTGATGTTTTAATGAGATCTATATCGCCCCATATCACGCCGAGGGAAAACGCAAGGATTGGCGTCATAAGGGGGGCAACGATCATTGCGCCGATTATTGTTGCCGTGGAGCCCTGAATGAGTCCCGTTGTGGCAATGATGCATGACAGGATTGTGAGGATGTAGTACTCGATTGTGGGCCGGGCGCCGTCCGAAAGGAGCTTGAACACATTGAGGTCCTGTTTCTCCTTTGACTTGATTTTCGCGTATTGCTCACGCTTGTCTTTCCAGAAGCTGATGCTGATATAGTTTTTCAGAGTCCGTTCTTCAGGTTCAATCACATGGTCAAGCATTCCCCGGACGTCCTGTGATGTTGCGGATATCCGCTCGCGGACTTTTGCAAGTCCCTCCTGTTCTGCGCCCCTTTCTGATTTCTTTTTGTCCGCAGAGGGGATGTCTCCGGCAGCTAAACCGGTCTCGCCGTTTTCCCCGGGGTCAGGCGCGTTCACTTTTGTTTTTTTGCGGACCCCCGGTTTTTCTGATGTTGTCTTTGCAGGCGATTCTTTCCCCTGTGCCTGTTCCGGCATTTCAGCAGTTTCCGGTTCCTGTACCGGACTCCCGGACATTTTCTCAATAAATCTGGAAAAAAGATTTTTTGTACCCATTATAGTTCTCCTCAATTGTTATGCGGCTAAAGGGTCTCTGTCTCTCCCCAGGCAGATCCCGTCGCCGGTTACAACGTGCTGGCAGGATATCGGCATGCGGCATGTCATGAGTGATATTTCCTCATTCAAGTGAAGGTTTGATGTGGTCGACGTACAGGAGCGTTGCTCCCACGGCGCCGAGGTTCAGCCCTAAAAATCCGATAACGGGGACAATGGAAATCAGGAAGAATCCAACGCCAAGCCCTATGGTGGTGAATTTGAATTTCCATAGTACCTTCAGTTTTTCACGGAACACCATTCTTCTCCGTTCAAGGGGGAAGTCGAAAAATTGAAACCCCAGAAAAAACATCGCGGAGATGAAACTCACCGCAGCATAGAGCACACTCCCCGCAAGAGGGATGATGTTGATCAGGAGCATCGTGATCTGGAAAACGGTAATTATAATAAGGAGTTTGATAATATTGGCCGTAATCCTGAGGATATCATCGATTATACCGGACAGCGAGAAGGTGTCATCAATGGATTCACCGGTGATGTGAGATTCAACTTTCGCGGAGATGATATCATTAAACGGGGCGATGATGATGCTTCCTGTTATTGAATACATCAATGCAGTGAGTATAATAAGCAGCACCGCAAGAATCGGCGATATGATAAACCGGAGCGCCTGGAGGTACCATGCGTCACCACGGGGAAGGAGGCTGTTCAGGAAATCGCTGAGGAAATAAAAGGAAAGAAAGAAAATCAGTCCCAGGACCAGAATGTTCAGGAAAAAGGGAATTACAAAATGCCTGAGAAGCCCCTTCTGCCTGATGACGGTGATGATTGACCTGAAAGGGGCGCCGGCTCCCATGGCGAAAGCGGTGAACGGCCGGATGGCCGCAATGCGTGTTGAAATGTTTTTTTGCATCATTACAGATTGCTCCAAGTATATGATTATGACGCTATACTGTAATTGTTGTTGCTGATTTTGCAAGGAAAAAACGGAGAATTGACGGGTAAGAGTTTCTGAAATCAGGGAAGAGAATCACAGAATGAATACTCTTCCCCTTGCAGTCAGGACAGCTTCAGTTTCGCGAACATGCGGGGAGCTCCCGCTGAAATCCACAGGCCCATAATCCATGAATGAATAAACAGATACACGAGATATCCCGGCGTGGTGATGGTGAACAGGAATTTCCCTCCAAAGAAAATAATAAAAAGTATTATAATACCAGAGACATACCGGAGGAACCCTTTTTTGAAACTGTCTGCCGGCGCCATATCGGTTCCGCCGGTGCCGATAATAAGACCTGCGCAGAATCCGGATAATGCCCCCATCGGCGCAATTGACCACCGCGATGCGTACACCCATGAAAGAAGGACCGGTATAATTATTGATGCCGCTGTCAGCAGTCCGGCGTTGAGTGCTGCCGCCTCGGTTTCAATTCTGTCAAAAAGCCGCCATGACGCGACAAGCAGTATTATGCCGAGTATCCATCCCCCCAGAATATCTGTGGGGAAGTGAACTCCGAGATACAGCCGTGAAAGCGCAATAGCGAGGACCAGGATAACCGCGAAGATTGTGAAGAGCGGCTTTTTTATCCAAACTGCAAGATATGCCCACAGGACAAGGGATTGCTGTGCGTGGCCGCTGGGGATTCCCGGGCCGCCGGTGTGCCCGACCTTAACTGTCGCGTCAATATTATAGGGGCGGGGATGGCTGATAAAATCCTTTGTGACGGAGTTTAGCCAGCTGGAAATGAAAAACAGTATTACGATCCGTAACGCCGTTCTTCTGTCAAAACACCAGTACAGCACGGGAATGATCAGCATGTAAAACATCTGTGTCCCGAGGGATGATATGAAGGTAAACATTGAATCGAAAAAAGGGGTCCGGATTTTCTGAATAATAATGATTATATCAATACCCCATTGCCATACCTGCTCCATGGTGCCTCCCCGTGTTGCGCGACTGCCGCTGCTGCAGATGCCGCTCTGTCGGCGGCAGGAATGCGCAGTCCCTTCTGTGAAATATGCCTGCAACAATACCTTGAATTATCATTGAGTGTCAATCAAATATGTGATCAATAAAAACAGGGGGTCAGATATTTTACTTGATTTTTTATGTTTTGCAATAATTATTGTTCCTTTACGTCACGGTGATTCTTTTTTTTTAGGAAGTGTTTGTTATTCCGGAATGCGGGTTCTGATGATGGCCTGCATAATAAAGGTGTGCTGCCAGGTAAGTATGGCGGAATCGCAGGTCATTGCTGGTGCTGCACATAAAAAAGATAAGGAGATTAGCATGAGCAAAACGTTTTATGAGGTTGTGTTTGAAGGGCATTATCATACCATTTTCGGACTGCTTGAAGGGTTCATGATGGGTGCCGATAAAGAGTGGACGTATTATTTCAGCAGAAGAGTTCATGTGAAGCAGGATACCTTTGCCGATGTTCTGCGGGAATGGGTAACCCTGGGGGGAAAACTCCACCATGTATTGATTGATGAAGATTTTCTGAACGCCTTCAAAGTCGCCCTTAAAAAGCGGTCAGATGATTCCAAAGTGGGCCTCAAATATATAAAATCAGAAAAAAAGATTTTATCTGGCCGTTTCGGGTTTACATTCAAAGCGTATGCGAAAAAATTTGGAGACGAAATAAAGGAGCTCTTGGAGAACCTTCCTGCGGGAGTTGAGCTGATTGATTACAATCCCGTGGAGAAAATTGATAAGGATGCCCGTGGCGTTGAGCTGTATGCACCGGAACACGAGTATACTTTTGAGGGAGAAGGCGTTATCCAGGGAAGTGTTCTGGAAATCCTTTCCATGAGCCGTGCGCTGCGCCGTCACCCGCTGATTGAAGTTGATTCAGTATCACTTACCTGTGAATAATTGACTGCATTACAATACTCAGGAAATACGGGGGTATCTTTGGTAAAGGTACCCTTTTTTATTGGTGCGCTCTGCTGCTGTCCCGGATTACATGTCACAGCTTTTTGATTGACCGGTAGTGGTGGTGTTTCCGAAAAACTTCAGATGAGACATAATATCAACATGAAAAATAATTGATTAATATGCGGTTATGGTAATTCTGTACTACTGTGAGGTGAAATTGTCTCATGAAGGGAAAACAGCATGAAGAGAACGGGGAGCGGTCTCATTTGAAAAAAAGTAAGAAAAAAAATGAATCCATGGAACAGCGTCATGATGGACCCGGGGGTGATAACGCCGCTGCAGTGATGCCCTATACCGGGATTTCCGAAGTGTACGATTATCTTCTCCGGCATGTGGATTATGAGCGATGGTACCGGTATATCCGTGAACTGATTTTCCGCTATATGACTGATCCGGAGTTGATACTGGAGATAGGGTGCGGTACGGGAAAGTTCGGTGCGAAATTCTCACGCGATGATTTTACGGTATATGGGATGGATAGTTCCCTCGATATGCTCATGGTGGCGCGTGCCCGCGCGTTCCGGGGCTTCAGAATATTCTGCGGTGATGTGCGCAACTTTTCGCTTTCAAAAAAAATTGATTTTATTTTTTCCGTCCATGATACAATGAATTATCTCACCACACTGCAGGATTTCCGCCATGCGCTTCGTTCTGTCAGGAGCTGCATGCATGAAAAGAGCATCTTCATGTTCGACCTTACCACTGAATATAATATCCGGAGGTTCTTCGATCTTCAGGAGAAAAGATATCGTCATAAGGGTATTACCATAGTGTGGAGCAACAGGTACAATGAACGGAAGAAAATAATATCTTCGGTGCTTACGTTTACTGACAGGGATGGGCGGTCTTCACGGGAAACGCATCTCCAGCGGATTTATTCCAGCGAGGAGGTACTCAGGCTGCTGCACGAGGAGGGTTTTGAGGTCGCGGATATTTTCAGCGATTATTCGTATTCTGCTCCTGCTCCGGACACCGTAATGATTAATTATATTGTCCGGAAGTCGCATTGATTATGCAATTCTTCAGGGCACAGGAACGGGTGTGAACATGAGTACGCTTTTTTATTTTATTGGATTTCTTACCGGTGTCGCAATTTTTCTCTATATATATTCCCTGTATCATTCGGGGAAAGATGCTATAATGCGGAAGGTTTCCGGGTCCGATTCCGGAACCGGTACTGCTGGTAAAATTTCCGTTGAGCCCGGTTCAATAGAATACCGTTCATTGCAGTCATATCCCCGTGAACGGGTGTGTCCATTGTGCGGTGCGATACTCTCACAGTATGAAGCGCTGTATGCCGCCAGGCTGGAAACGGGCAACAGCAGTAAGATAATGATTTACGGCTGCCGTTTCTGCTACAAGCCTGATGAAGATCCTGAAGAAAAAAAGAAGAATGAATTCTGACAGTCTCTCCGGGCGGTGCAGGGCGGGTAGGAAAGCCGCCTGTTATTCAGAGCTGTCCCGCAGAACTTTATCCTGTGATCCAATGAGGGGGTACAGGTCTGTTCCGTATGGTCCCCGTATCAGCCTGAAGCTGCAGAAATCGAAGAAACGTGTATCCATGAGTTCGTCCTCTCCCAGCTCCATTTCATTCTTCATTATCGCGATTTGCTGCTGGTGAATCGGCCCCATGGGGAAGACGATTCTTCCGCCCACCTTGAGGTTCCGGATAAGGCTGATCGGTCTGGTGTAGCATGCTGCGAAAACAACAATTGCGTCAAACATCCCGATTTCTTCCTCAAATGTCGTTCCATCACCGGCGTAGAGGCGGATATTTCTGAAACCATGGTCGCGAATTCTTTCTTTGGCGGCTATGGCAAGATTTTCCAGGAACTCGATCGTAATTACCTCTTTTCCCATTGTGCCGAGCAGCGCAGTGGAGAAACCTGAGCCGGTTCCTATCTCCAGGACACGGGAGCTTTTCTTGACATCGGCGTGGTGCAGCATTTTTGCCTGGATATAAAAGGGGTCGCTTGTCTCCCCGCCGCCAATCGGCATCGTGTCGTTAGTGTAGAGACTTTTATGGAAAATGGAATCATAGAAATATTTCGGATCAATTTCATCGTATGATTCCACAACCTGTTTTCGTATTCCGAGTTTTTTTAATTCCTCGATAAAGGTTTTTTTAGATGCCTTCATCGTCGCTCCTGATATGTAATGAAATTTATTCGACCAGCTGAAAAAGATATGTCAGGAAGTAGTCGGATATGAGAATCGCCATCGATGATTTCACCACCGCCTGTATTGTAGACTTGCCGACGCCCTCCGCGCCCCCGCGGGTTCCAAATCCCTGGTAACATGAAATGATCGCGATTTCAATGCCAAAGAAGACAGATTTCATAATTCCTGTCAAGAAGTCCATGAGACCAATGTATTGAAGAATGTTTTCAACGTATTTATCAATGGTGATGCCCAGCGCGAAAAAGGCTATGAAAGCCCCCCCCAGAATCCCCACGATGTCAGTAATCACCGTGAGCGCCGGAGTCATGACAAAACACGCAATAAAGCGGGGCACGGAAAGGTACTGGATCGGGTTTGCCGATAATGTCACAAGGGCATCAATCTGTTCGGTGACTTTCATCGTGCCGATTTCCGCGGCAATGGCTGAGCCCACGCGTCCTGCGAGAAGAAGTGCGGTGAGGACAGGGCACAGTTCCCGCAGCATTGATATTGATACCGCGCTTCCTATGAACACCGATGATCCCGGAAGGAGTTTGTCCATCGCGCGGCCTACCTGCAGCGCCATTACCATCCCGGTAAAGAAAAGAGTTATTGATGTAACGGGAAGAGAGCGGTAGCCGATTTCCAGCATTTGCAGCACAATATTCTTAATGTCAAAGGGTCGTCTGAATGTCCACTTCAGGGTTTCTCCAAAGAATAGAACATGGCCGCCAATTTCCTCCATGGCCTTCATCAGAATTCCCCGATTTTCAGAAATGGATGTCATTCCTGTACGGCCCCCTCGTAGTCGTGCTGCTTGTCGAGGTTGCCGAATTTCGTGCACCGTTCAAGAAACATGAGTTCAACGGTTCCCGTGGGGCCGTTTCTCTGCTTGGCGATGATGATGTCGGCGTATCCTTTCCGGGTAGTGTCCCGTTTGACCTTCTCCTCCCGGTACAGGAAAAGTACCACGTCGGCATCCTGTTCAATAGCGCCCGATTCCCTGAGGTCAGAAAGCTGCGGGCGCTGGTCTGTCCGTGATTCAACGGCACGGGAAAGCTGGGAAAGGGCGATAACAGGAACATCGAGGTCCCGTGAAAGCTGTTTGAGAGAGCGCGATATCTCCGCTATCTGCAGGTGCCGTTCGAGGCGGGAGGGGGAGCTCATAAGCTGAAGGTAATCAACGATTATCATCCCGAGCTTCTCACGCTGCGCAACGCGCCTGGCTTTCGCCCTGAGTTCAAATATGTTGATAGCGGGGGTGTCATCTATAAAGAGGGGGGACTGGCCGAGTTTTTCCGCGGCTGCGGCGATCCGCTTCAGTTCGTCCCCTGAGATGTGTCCGGTACGGACGCGCTGAGAGTCGACTCCTGATTCAATACAGAGAAGCCTCATCGCAAGCTGTGTGGCAGGCATCTCCAGGGAGTGAAACAGTACCGGTTTTTTTTCCTTCAGCACAACGTGATTCGCGATATTGAGGGCAAATGCTGTTTTCCCCATCGAGGGCCTTGCTGCGATAATCAGAAGTTCCGAACCGTGAAAACCGGTGAGGATGTTGTCCAGATCGGTAAATCCTCCCGCCACACCGGTAACGGCGCGTTTTTCCTCTTTCATTTTTATGATGTTCGCAAGTGTTTCATTGAGAACATCGTAAATATTGTTAAAGTCTGAGGTGATCCGCTTTTCCGTGACAAGAAAAATATTGCGCTCAATCTCGTCCATGAGTTCCTGGGTGTCCCTGCTCCGGTCATAACAGTGCTCAATGGATTCCGCGGCAACATCAATGAATTTCCGCCGCAGGCTCAGTTCTTTGACGCGGTTGGCGTAGTACTCAGCGTTTGCCGAATGTGCGGTAATCTGGTACATCTCGGCAAGACCCCGGTCCCCTCCCACTTTGTCAAAGTGTCCGAGGTCTTTCAGGCGCTCTTTTAACGTAATGAGATCGACGGGAATGTTCCGTTTGTCGAGGTCAATTATGGTTTCGAAAATCCTCCGGTGCCCGTCAAGATAGAAATCCTCCGGCCGGAGGATTCCAATTGTTTTTAACAGTGCTTCTTTGCTGAGGAGCATTGAGGCGAGACATGAGGCTTCAGCCTCGACATCCTGTGGAGGCAGTTTCTCAGACGTCATCCACTACTCCTTGTTAACGGTGAGTTTTACGGTTGCCGTAATTCCTTCGTCAATTTTTACAGGAACTTCAAAGTTGCCCAGTTCCTTTATCGGAGCAGCAAGATGTATCTTCTTTTTGTCGATATCAAATCCCTTTTCCTTCAGCTGTTTCGCGATGTCCATCGTGGTGACTGACCCGAAAAGCTTGTCCTCTTCTCCCACCTGAACGGAGAAAGATAGTTCGACGCTGGAAATGGCTTCCATCAGTTTCTCGCTCTGTTTTTTCCTTTTTTCCTTCTTGATGCGGATCATCTTGTTCTGATGTTCGATGGCCTTTTTGCTGGAGTCGTTTGCCATGACCACCAGGTTTTTCGGAAGAAGAAAGTTCCGTGCGTATCCGTTCGCAACTTCTTTGATGTCTCCCGCTTCACCGAGGTTAGGTATATCTTTCTGCAGTATAACTTTCATTATATATCTCCGTCGTTATAAGATCAGCATGTCCAAATGTGCTGTATTGCGCAGTGCTTCCTTTGAAGCGCGTTTTTTGCTGAACTGACTGTAAACGCACCCCGTGCTTCATGCAAGAAGAAAATTACTCCTGATCACCGCCCTTAATGCCGGGTGATTCAAGTTTTCTAAAATCGGCCCAGAAATCAATTGCGCCGAAACTTGCAAGAAAAATCGCTACGATCAACATGTACTGATTAAGCAGTACGATTGACATTATAATAATTAATGGCAGCAGGTACAACGGCAGATTTTTCTTCAGGAAAAAAAATTTAATTATCCCGAATGCCTGTATCAGATACAGAAATGTGAAAATCAGAGCGATGTTGAATCCTGCCGCATGTATCCACCGGTTTGCTGCTGTATCGACCAGAAGGAAGATCAGCCATCCGCCGATCAGTATAAATATTAAATAATCACTCAGCCTGAAATACTCCAGGCCCTCCGTGTTGATATCAGCGCTCCCGAAAAACCGCTTCGCGAACATTCGCATGACAATGAATGTAAAAGCCGCGAACAGCAGTGAGTTGAGAAAATATGAGAACGGAACAAGGTCTTTGACAATCTCAAGAGACTGGTCAACCTGCTGTATCAGTTCTTTTTTCTTTTCTTCCTTGACTCCCTCAGCGTTTCGGTTGAGATACTCGACAAAACTGCTCCGCGATTCGGTAAACAGATCAACGTTTTTCACCGCTTTCAGATAATAATAGTTTGCAGTGAAAACACCGGTTGAACCAAGGGCCGCGATTAACAGAAAAAACTGTAAAGAACGCCTGTTTTTGATCGTGTAACCCGCCGCTCCCCCGATAACGGAAGAGGCGATGAGGGAAGCCAGAAGTTCACTGTTGATGCTGAAAATCTTATCATACAGCAGTACTCCAAGAACCACAGCGGGAATCATAAAAAAGAACCCCTTCATGTCCCATCGGGAAAACACGTACGCAGAGCCGAGTATCACAATCAGCCCTGCTGCTGAAGTAATCGCCAGGCTGCTCACAATTGACTATTACTGAAGAACAAAAGGTAATAGCGCAAGAATCCGCGCCCTCTTGATTTCTGTCGCCAGCGCTCTCTGGTGACGGGCACAGGTTCCGGTAATTCTTCTCGGGAGAATCTTTCCCCTGTCGGTGATGAACTTTTCGAGCATGTCCGGATTTTTGTATTCAATTTTAATTTTTTCGTCATGACAGAAACGGCAGCTTTTCCTTCTGAAACGGGTTGGTCTCTGGAAGGAGCCGCGGTCTCCCCTGTCGCCGGTGGAACGGGGTTGCGGACGGGTGTTTCCCCGACTGTACTCTGTTCTTCTTGCGGGAGCCGGGGCCGGTGTTTCGGCGGCGGCATCCGGTGCGTCTGGTGCCGTATCTGATGCATGAACTTCGGCAGCCGGAGTTTCCGGTGCGGCGGTTTCTACGGCAGGTGCTTCACTATTTTCAGTTTCATTATTTTTAATTTCTTCTGACATGTTAATGCTCCATGATTATGTTGTGTTGAAAGAAGGTGTGAGGCGTACCATGCCTCTCCTTTCATCCGTAATGCCTGCGGCATCAGCGCCATACATGTGGTATGCATGGGTTTTGTTTAAAAAGGAATATCATCATCTGAAAAGGGATTATCGTTTGAGTATGATATATCTTCATGTTCAGGTGAAGGTGCCGACAGCTCGGCTGAGGACATTTCCTGGCCCGGTTTCGGGGTCAGAAACTGGAAGTTTTCAACTACCACTTCCACTGTTGAGCGCTTGTTGCCGCTCTGGTCATCCCATGTCCGTTGCTGGAGGCGCCCTTCGATTCCAATGCGCTGTCCCTTTTTACAGTACTGCGCGATGGCCTCACCAAGTTTTCCCCATGCAATGCAGTTGAAGAACGATGTGTATTCCTTTCTGTCGCCTGATACAGTATAAATTCTGTTGTTCGCGATAGAGAAATTCGCAACCGATGAACCGCTCTGGGTGTACCTGAGTTCGGGGTCCTTGACCATTCTTCCGATCAATATTACTCTGTTTATATCACTTGCCATAACGGGATCCTTTTAGTTTTGAGGTGCTTTTTCCTTTTTCCTTTTCACGAAAAGATAGCGAAGGATATCGTTGTTCAGCCTGAAATCGTTGATGGTTTCCTGTATTGACTCCGGTGGAGCCTGTACGTTAAAGAAAAAGTAGAACCCTTCGCGCTCGCGGTCGATTTCGTAGGCGAGTTTTTTTGCGCCCCATTCTTCTTCTGACTGAATTTCGATGCCGTGCTTTTTGAGCAGGTCTTTCGTGGTGGTCTTGAGTGATTCAAGCGTGTCGCCGATACGCAGTATCAGCGTTAACTCATAGTTGTTCATTGTGTTATTATCCTCCCTGTGGAATTTTATGCTAAAATGCCCTATTGCTTTTAGCAGAAAGGGGTTACAATGTTCATTATATGCGCTATTTTTTTCAACACTTTTTTTAGTTTACGGAAATAATCTAATCGGTTGAAATGGTCCGGGTTCGTAAACTGTCAGGGGGGCGCTCCCCGTGTGGTTATTGCGGAACCATAATGAATATGAAAATGTTGTCAATTCTTTTTATGGGTGACGTCCCGGCAGCAGGGAAAGGGGTGCGGGTTATTGCCGGTGACATGCGGGAAAACCCGGCATTCCGGATAGTGGCGCGGTGTTTGTTGTATGGAATACTATCATAAGGCGGCAGTCTGATTATGTTTGAAGCGGTATATGGGATAACAATTGTTCTTTTTGCCTGCACTTCTACAGTGAGTATTCTGGCCCTTCATTCCGACCGAAGCGTGCTGGGGGAACGGGCACAGGCTTTGTTCTTTATATCGACAGCGGGATTTATTGTTTCCGGAGTTGTTCGATATTATCCATTCTCTGCGGGCGATTTCATGCATGTCCTCGCGTCGATATGGGGTTATTTTTTCCTTCTGGCAGCATTTCTTCTTGTGCTGCTGGTATATCTCCGGTTTTCGCGATGGCGTCAATACTGGAAATCCATTGCCCCTATATCCCTGCTGTTCGTGACGGTGCTCCTGGTGGTGTCGGTGCCTTTTATCAACTCTACCCGTCACATGCAGATAGACCTGGTTCACGGCCTGCTTCCCGTCCATGTTGTTCTTGCGATTGTGGGGGAATTGTTTTTCTTTTTCAGCTTTGTCGGCGGGGTGCTGAGTGTCGTGATGGAACGGCAGTTGAGAAAAAAATCTTCGATGATATTCATTTATCGACTCCCGAACCTTGAGACAATTGAAAAATTCAACATGTGGGCAACCTGCAGATCGCTGGTATTCCTCACGGCGGGTCTCGGTGTCGGCGTTGTTCTTCTGTGGGGGAGCTTCAATGTGGTGTCCCTTTTTTCCCTGAAGGAGATAATTATTTATGTGTCCTGGGCGCTCATCCTGGCCCTGTATGTGTTGCGGAGCCGGAACCTCCTCACGGCATACCGGATCAATTATCTGACAATACTTTCTTTTATTATTGTTATGTCGCTGTATGTGTATTCCAATATCGCAATCCAGTCCGGATTCCATAGTTTTAAGTAAAATGAAAAAAATTGATACAGTCCCGGAAATGGCCATTGTGGGCATGAGCCACAAGACGGCCCCCGTTGAAATGAGGGAGTGCTTTTCCCTGCATGATGATGAAGTCCCCCGTTTCCTCGAGCGAACGCAGTCGCGCGGTGTCAGTGAGGTGGTCTATGTCGCGACCTGCAACCGGGTGGAAATATATTTCGCCACCGCTGATATTCCGAAGGGTATGCAGATCATATTGGAGGAACTGGAGAATATTTCCTCTCTCAAGCATTGTGAATTTGACTCTATGACATACCGGAAGTACTCCCGTGATGCGGTGCTGCACATGCTTACCGTCGCGTCTTCCCTCGATTCGATGGTCGTGGGGGAAAATGAAATTATCGGTCAGATGAAAAAAGCGTACGGGAGGGCAGTGCAGAAGCAAACGACCGGCGTGGTGCTGAACCGTCTCTTCCATCAGGCATTCAAGACGGCGAAGCGGGTCAGGACTGAAACCGGCATATCAAAAAATCCGCTCTCCATCGCCTATATCGCCACGGAGCTCGCGAAAAAGATTTTTGAAAACCTCGGGGAAAGGCGTGCGCTGCTTATCGGCGCGGGTGAAATGGGGGAGCTGATCCTGAAGTATCTTACAAAGTATAATATTGGCGGGGTAACCATTGCGAACAGGTCAATCCATAACGCTGAACGGATCGCTGCCGATATTAACAGGTCCGCCCGTATCGTCCCCCTTGATGATGTGGCCGATGCTGCAATGGATGTCGATATTATCATTTCTTCCGCATCATCGCCATCATATATTGTCACTGAGGCAATAGCGAAGGAACTGCAGAAGCGGCGTGATCATCAGCCGCTTTTTCTGATCGATATCGCGGTGCCAAGAAATATCGACCCCCGTATTGCCGATTTTCATGACATCTTCCTCTATAATATTGACGACCTGAAAATGATCGCTGATGATAATCTCAAAAATCGTCTCAACGAAGTGGAGATTGCGGAAAAGCTGATCGAGTCCGACGCCGAGGAATTTTACCGGTGGTATGAAGGGCTGGAGGTGGTGCCGGCGATACAGCGGATCCGGGAGACCTTTGACGGAATCAGGAAGAAGGAACTGAAAAAATACCGCCATCGGAAACTGAAACATCTTTCCGACGAGGATTTTAAATATATTGAGGATCTGACGGCGCAGATAATGACGAAGACCCTGCATAACCCGATAATGCATCTCAAGCAGTATCAGTCTGAGAAAAAAGGACATTCACGGGGAGCGGCAGCGGATTCGGTCAGGGAAAAGACAAAACTTATCGTGGAGCTTTTTGAAAAGTGAAAGACGCTAATAAAAGTAACAGGTTTGTTCCAAGGCTGATTTTCTGGGAGCTTACCAAACGCTGCAATCTGCGCTGCGCCCACTGCCGGGCGGAAGCGGGAGACGTGGACAGCAGCGGGGACCTGGGCCTCGCGGAAATACGGCATGTCATTGACGATATTGCCGCGCACTATAAACCCATCATGGTGCTTACCGGCGGTGAGCCTCTGTACCGGGATGATATTTTCGACATCGCATCCTATGCGGGAGGGAAGGGGCTGACCATCGCCCTTGCCACAAATGGGACACTCATTGATGAACATGTCGCGAGCCGCATACGGGATGTCGGGGTCAACCGGGTAAGCATATCCATTGACGGGGATAATGCCGCGTCCCATGACGGGCTTCGGGGGATTCCTGGCAGTTTCGACGCTGCGCTTCGCGGCGCGGCGCTCCTCAGAGATGCCGGCGTGGAGTTCCAGTTTAATACCACCATTACCAGAAGGAATGCGGGAGAGATGGCAGGTGTCCTGAAGCTTGCCGCTGACCGCGGG
Organism: Spirochaetota bacterium; assembly: GCA_029573825.1. Taxonomy (GTDB): domain Bacteria; phylum Spirochaetota; class UBA4802; order UBA4802; family JAGODF01; genus JAKQCH01. The sequence continues at coordinate 13,909 of JAKQCH010000012.1, forward strand.
GCGAAGGCGCTCCATGTGTTCGTTCTTGTCCCCGTCGGGTGCGGTGCGCAGATAATGGAAAGCGATATGCTTTCTCCGCAGCAGTGCGAGGATGCGCTCACCTGGCTCTACGGGGCGACTAAAACTGCAGCGATTGAGTTCAAGGCGACCTGTGCCCCGCATTACTACCGGATAATCCGGCAGAAGGCGAAAGAGGAGGGGCGGACGCTGACGTTTGAAACGGACGGCCTTGCCGCCGTCACAAGGGGGTGCCTCGCGGGATCAGGGGTGTGTTTCATCTCGAACATTGGCGATGTGCAGCCCTGCGGATACCTTCCCCTTAAGGCGGGAAATGTCCAGGATACCCCCTTCCGTGAGATTTGGGAACACGCGCCGCTGTTCGCGGATCTTCGCGATTACAACAAATTGATGGGGAAGTGCGGTATCTGTTCGTACCGCGCATTCTGCGGAGGATGCAGGGCGCGGGCGTATTATGAAACAGGAAATTATCTTGACGAAGAGCCGTACTGCCTGTATCAACCGGGATGTGCCGGAGAAAAATGAAACATACTGCGGAGATGCATTAATTTAATTATGATGGCTGATTCAATTACGATGGAAACACTGTACCGCAGGCTGATAAAGATGGGGACCGCCGAGAGGAATGTCCCCATGAAAAACTATACCACGTTCAAAACCGGAGGTTTGGCAGACATCGTGTTTTGCCCCGGAACCAGAGAGCAGCTTCGCGATGCCCTGGCGCTGATGCGGGCGCAAAGTGTTCCGGTGACTGTTATCGGCGGGGGTTCGAACCTTCTTGTTTCCGATGACGGTATACGGGGCGTGGTTGTAAGGCTCGCGTGCGACAACGGCAGGCCGGGGCTGATACGGCTCTGCGGAGATGAACTGGTGTGTGCCGGGGCGGAAGCGGGGAAGAGAGAATTTGTGAATTTCTGCCTGGATGCCGGCCTGGAGGGGATGGAGTTCCTCGCGGGAATGCCCGGATGCATCGGCGGAGGAATTGTGATGAATGCCGGCACTAATATGGGGACCTTCGCGGATATCCTTGAAACCGTCGAGTTCCTTGACGGCGGGGGCCTGGTTCAGACCATGGAGGTTACCCGGGATAAGGCCCATTACAGGAAGATAGACCTCGGCGATGACGCGATTGTCCTGGGAGGTTATTTCCGGCTCCGCAGGGCCTCCGATCCCGATGCGGCGAGAAACACCGTGAGCCGTCTCATCAGTGAGCGTGGCGTCAAACACCCCCTCGGATATCCTTCCGCCGGATCGGTATTCAAAAACCCGGACGGTTATTCGTCATGGAAACTAATTAATGATGCGGGCCTCAAGGGGAAAAGGATCGGCGGCGCCATGGTGTCAGAGCTTCATACGAACTTCATTATCAATGTCGATAACGCCACATCGGAAGATGTCCGCTCCCTCATTGTTTGTGTGCAGAATGAGGTATATGCGCGGTTCGGCGTTCGCCTGGAACCTGAAGTGAAGCTGGTGGGGGAATTCTGAAATCCGGGAGCCTTAGGGAACGGTGCAGAGGAAGGCGGCAGCGTTTATCAGCACGTGCATAAAAAAAGGTTGAGGGGATCATTTCAGGAATAATCCCCTCAACCTTTTTTCAACTTAACTTCCGGCCTAACATGGGTGCACACAGCACCTAAACCTTAACACCTCCCGGTGTATTTGAAGAACAAAAAAAGTTGTAAAAAATTTACTAACGTCATCTGAAAAGAATATACTTTCGCCCGTTGAAAACGTCAAATTAATAGTTCTTTTTTCAAAAAAAAATCACATTAAAAACTCTGTAATGCCATTTCGTTGGTGTCAAAAACCTTGATGACCGACGTTACCTTGGTGAGTTCAAGCACCTTCCGAACCTCCTGGTTCGGAGCGGCAAGCCTCAGCCCGGATTTTAAACTCTGGTTTATGTTGAGGAAAATGCCGATGCCGGAACTTGTTATCATTTTGACATTTGACAGGTCGATAACCATCTTCTTGATTCCCTTGCTGATGATGGTCTGCTGCAGTTTTTCCTTTAACTCCGGAACGTCAAGGGTATGAACTTCTGACATCTCGATTTTTACTACATAGATATCGTTTTCCTGTTCAATGAGCTGAAACATACATTACTCCGTGTGTGTAAAGTTTGTTGTTCCCCCGGCAAGGGAATGTTTAAGTATTATATGTAGAATGAACTTCGTCAACAAAAATTTAATGATTTTGAAATATATACCCCCGAACAGATCTATCATTTTTTCTGATTGCCATAGTGGAAGGGAACGCTATATTGTGTTTAACAGGGAGTATGGGTTTTCCTTTGAGGAGGAACACTCCCAATCTGTAAGCTGTCGGCAGATAAACAGCTGCCGGAAAAATATTTTTTATTCAGGAAACCTATGAGCGGACATAATACTATCGGAGGTGCGGCAAAAGAGCTGCCCGATTTTCCCACTGAAATAATGTTTAAGGCGGTGTTCCGCAATAATGCCGCCACAATACATGTGATTCGTGAAATAATGGAAGAGAAGGGTATTGATGCTGAAATATCCCTGCGGGAAAGCAAAAAGGCAACTTTTGTATCCTATACGGTTACCGCCGTGTTCCCGTCTGAAGAAGTTCTTCAGGAGACATGCCGTGCCCTGTCCCTTGTGGATGGTTTTTTTACTCTCTTTTAGCGTGACAGTGCCATTCCCGCAATTGCCCCTGTGCTCCATGCGAACTGCAGGTTGAATCCTCCGGAGTCGCCGTCAATGTCAAGGAGTTCTCCCGTGAGGTACATGCCTTCCGCAAGGCGGGATTCCATGGTGGCAGGGTTTACTTCGCTGACCTCCACGCCTCCCGCCGCGACAACGGCGTCGTTGAAGGAGCGGGGTTTTCCTGGCTCAAGGACCATGTGTTTCATGACGGCAACAAATTTCTGCCGTTCTTCTTTTGATATGGTGGCGGTTTTCCTGAACGGGTCGATCCCGGCGATTGCTGCAAGCACTTCCGGCATCCGCTCCTTCAGAATTCCCCTGAGAGCAAAGGCAAGGGTCTTTGTCCCATCACTGAAAAGTGATTCCATCAGTTCCCTAAGCTCCTCTTCCTTCCGTTCCGGGAAGAGGTCAATGATAATTTCGCAGCGTTTCCCTGCGCAGACGGCGCTGTTCGCGGCACGTGACACATCAAGGGCCGCCGGTCCTGAAATTCCATACTTCGTAAAAAGGAGCTCTCCCAGGGATTCCGCTCCCGTTACTCTATCAACACGGGCCTGTATCCGGCAATCCCACTTTATACCCTCAAGCCTGTGGAGCGTCCGCAGGGGAATATCCAGCGGTACAATGGAAGGAAACGGTTCATGGACTGTATGGCCGAGGGCGCGGGGAATATCGTACACGTCCTTTGCGGCGCCTAACTGCGGGCTGGCGCAGCTTCCCATGGCGAGGACTGCGGCGTTCACCACCAGTTCCTCCCGTCCCGCAGTGATGAGTCGGATGCCTTTTTCCCCTGGTATGATGCGGTCAATTTTCCGGTGCAGTTGTATATCGACACCCCTTTTTAACGCTTCGTATTCAAGTACCTGCTGTACCGAGGAGGCCTGGCGCGACGCGGGAAACATCTTCCCCGCGCTCTCCTCGATGAGTGGAATGCCGATGGATTCGAAGAATGCGATGGTGTCATCAAGGCCGAACCTGGAAAAGATGTTCTGCACAAACCGGGGATTGCGTCCGTGATACCGGTCAGGATCAATGGAACTGTTGGTAATATTGCAGCGGCCGTTTCCCGTCGCGAGGAGCTTGCGCCCTGTTTTTTTCTGCTTCTCGAAGACGGTGACCCTGGTTCCTTTTCCCGCCGCAAAGCACGCTGCCATGAGTCCCGAGGCGCCGCCGCCGATTATTGCAACTTCTTTCATATTCTGTTCTCCTGGGGGTATTGTCGCATTGTTGCGGTATTTCAGGCAAGTTTTTTTCCTGCCCGGGGCGCCGGAAGTTTTTAGGAATTTTTGTTGATTTATTTGTTCTTTCCCGCTGAATGTTTATGACGACGGGGACAGAGCGTCCATGATGGCTGTATGCGCATCGGGTGTCGTAAAACTTTTGTCCGGGACGGAATGATATGGCTGGGAAAATAATTAAACTCTATGACTGCGATTCCCTTGAATACTGCGGATCAATTATTTCTGAAGGGGCGGCCTGGGAATACCAGGATGTGACAGACGAGCACATGATTTCCGTAACAAAGGGGATGCCCCTGAAAGGGGTCCTTGCGTGTCTGATAAATTTCAACATGGTCTATGATATCTACGATAACCCCGACCAGCAGTCTCCGGGAAATTAACTTCGCAATGAACAGCATCGGGGGGAAGGAGCGCCTGCGGGAGAAAATTTTCCGGGGCGAGCGCGTTACCCCGGAGGAGGGAGTCTCACTGTTCGAATGGGACATCCCGGCCCTGGGGCAGGCGGCGGACATGCGCAGGGCGATGAGAGTCCCCGGCAGCGAGGCGGGATTCATCATTGACCGCATTATCAACTACACCAATGTCTGTACGGCGAAGTGCCGGTTCTGCGCCTTCCATGCGCGGGGTGGTGTGATTGATCCCTATGAGCTTTCGTTGGACGATATCCTTGAGAAAGTGGAAGGCCTTGTGGAAATTGGCGGCACCCAGGTGATGCTGCAGGGAGGACTTCATCCGGATTACGGCCTTGACCGGTATACCGGGATGCTCCGCGCAGTGCGGGACCGGTTTCCCGATGTATATCTTCATTCTTTCTCTCCTGCGGAGATTGTGCACCTCTCCGGGAAAACCGGGATGTCCTGCGGGGATGTCATCGGGGAGATGAAGGAGGCGGGGCTCAATTCAATTCCCGGCGCTTCGGACCTCTTGGTGGACAGGATACGGAGGGAGGTGAGCCCGCGCAAGATGACCGTCGCGCAGTGGTGTGATGTGATGCGGGCGCTGAAGTCTCACGGCATGGGGTCCACCGCCACCATGACCTACGGCATGGGAGAGACCCCTGCTGAAAGAATCGAACATCTCGATGTGGTGCGGTCAATCCAGGATGAAACGGGGATATTACGGGCGTTTATACCCTGGTCATTTTCTCCGGCCCGCACCATGCTGACCCACATAGTCCCCGCCACCGGCGTGGATTACCTGAAGATTGTGGCGATCGGGCGAATATATCTTGATAACATACCTTACATTCAGGCGGGGTGGCTCACGGAGGGGATGAAGCTGGCGCAGATCGCCCTCGCCATGGGGGCCAACGACATGGGGGGTGTCCTCATGGAAGAGGTCGTGGTGAAGGCAACGGGCATCACCACACGCACCAATATGGATGAAATGATAGACCTCATTAAAAACGCCGGGAAAATTCCGGTGCGCCGCGACTCCGAGTACCGCGCGGTGGAAATATACCGGGACTGAAATTACATGAAACAGAAACTCGCTTATTCCGTAGATAACGACAACCCCGCGGAGAGGAAACGCTTTATTCGGGGCACCTTTGACGCGATATCCCCCACCTATGATCTCCTGAACAGAATTCTTTCTTTCGGCATCGATATGCGGTGGAGGAGGTTCTCCGTGAATATCCCGGGAGACCTCAGGGGAAAGCGTGTGCTTGACACCTGCGCCGGTACCGGGGACTCAAGCGCGGTCCTGACGAAGAAGGGGGCGCATGCGGTGTCTCTCGATTTCTCACTTGCAATGCTGCGGAGAGGTGTGAGCACGGGGCGGGTGCGGTATCCCGTTGCCGCGGACGCGAGCTGCCTGCCGTTCCGTGAGGGATCATTTTCCGCTGTCACCGTGTCCTTCGGCATCCGCAACATTCCGGACATCAATGTGTACATCGGCGAGGTGTTTCGCGTCCTCACTGCGGGGGGCGATTTTGTTATCCTTGAACTTACCCGTCCGGAGAATCCCGTTGTGAAATTTTTCTACCGCATCTATCTTTTTGGTTTGATTCCCCTTATCGGAGGCATCATATCGGGGAAATTCACCGCGTACCGGTATCTTCCGGAAACCATCGCCAGTTTCGTCGATCCTGAAGAACTCCGCGGGATGCTGGAGGCCCAGGGTTTTGAGCAGGTGCGGGTGTACCGGAAAATGTTCGGCGTGGCAACGGTACTTCACGGCAGGAAGGCGGGGTGATATCGTCCCGCATTTCCGCTCATTTTCCGGCCTTCGGACGCCGAAACTTGTAGCAGGGACCGATATATCGACCCGTAATAAAAAATGGAATTCAGAAAAAAAATTACTCTCATAACGGCCTTGTCCGTGTCAGCGGTTATCCTCGGCGTTGCGGTGTTTTTTGTATGGCGGGGTGATGGCGGTGTTAAGACGCTGTTTTCCGGGGGGCACCGGTGGGAGGTGCGGAAGAAGGAGGCTCATTCGCGGCTTCTCGCGTCACCGGTGCTGCTGTATCATAACATCGACGGGAAGGGGGCATTTTCCATTGGTCTCGATACCCTCAGGGCCCATTTCGAGCTTTTCGGCAGGGACGGCGTGCAGGTCATCAGCTTCAGGGAATTTTTCTCGCGTCTTCAGAATCCCCGCCCCTTTATCGGCAAGGTGATGATTATTTCCTTCGATGACGGATTTTTATCCATGTATACCAAACTCCTTCCCCTGGTGAAGGAGTTCCGGTATCCGGTCACCCTCTTTGTGTACGTGGACAATGTGTATCACCGCGCTAAAAAAAATATTACATGGAACCAGCTTCGCACCATGGACCGTGAAGGCATTTCGATAGAAAGTCATACCATCAGCCATGCGGATCTGGTGCGCCTCGAAGCCCGCAACACGCCGGAATCAAGGCGGCGGCTTTTTGAGGAACTGTATTGTTCGAAGCGGATACTGGAACTGTATCTTCACCGGAAAATACGGTACCTTGCGTTCCCTTACGGCCGGTATAATCTTGAAGTCATTGAGCTGTGCCGGTACGCGGGGTATGAGCGCGTTCTTTCCACCGATTACGGCCCCAATATCGTTACCCGCAACAACTACTGCATCCGGCGTCAGCACATCAAAAACAACTATCCCCTTGAGAAAATAAAGGCATTTGTGAAATAGCGGTCCCGCCGCGATTCGCCATTATTGCTTTCCGGACACCCCGATAAAAAATAGTCAATTTTTTTACAAAAATTATTGACAGCTATATACTTTCTATATATATAGAGTATATATAGAAAGTATATAAAAGAGTGAGAGATAATGGCGATAAAACATGCAATCCTGGGCCTTCTTCAGTATAAGAATATGCATGGATACAAGATCAAGGAGCACATCGAGAGGAACTTCGGCCACATGTGGTCAATCAATTACGGGCAGATTTATCCAAACCTGAAGTCGCTCCATGAAGATGGTTTCATTGAAATTGCCGAAATGGATGTCACCAGCGTGAAGGGGCCCAATCGGAAACTGTATGCCATCACCGGGGCCGGGCGGAAGGAGTTTAAGCGCTGGCTGCAGAATTCCCCGGAAAAAAATATGATTCTGCGGGACCCGTTTTTGCTGCGGTTCGTTTTCTTCGGGTTCGGCGACAGGGATCGTGCGGTGGAACTTATCGATGAGCAGGTCCGTCTGTATCGGAAACAGCTTATCGTAAGGAAAAAAAATGCTTCACGTTTATGCGGCAAGGGTTCCTGCGTCCGCCTTGTTTCGGAGCTGGGGATTGAGTTTAACGAACTGGTCCTGAAATGGCTCCTGCGGGCAAAGGATGAAATGCTCCATAATTATGAAGACGAGGCGGAAGTAATCAGAAAAGCATTATAATGTAAGCTGAATATATAAAAGATTGGGGGGCATTATGGAATTTAGCGGAATAACGCTGGTTACCGGGGCTGCGGGATTTATGGGAAGTCATGTCGTTGAATATCTCGCGGGGAAGGGTGTGCGGTTGCGGGCCACTGCCCGTCCGAGGAAGGACACTTCATTTTTTGACAACCTCGGCGTTGAATATGTTGCCGCTGACCTGACAAAGCCGGACACACTTCCTCCGTTATTTGATGGTGATGTGGACAGGGTTATACACATGGGGGCGATATGCAACTTTTCTACTCCTTTCGAAATGCTGTATCCCACAAATGTCGCGGGAGTGGACCATATTACCAAACTCGCCCTCGATAAAGGGGTGAAGCGATTCATTCATGTCAGCTCCACCAGCCTGTACGGGTATTATCCGAACAAGCCATTTACCGAGGATGGTGAAAGAAATCCCGGAGATAATTACGGGAAGAGCAAGAAGGCCGGAGAGGACGTGGTGTTCGCACGTATCCGGGAGGGCCTGCCTGCATCAATTATCCGCCCCTGTACCGTGTACGGGCCGAGGTGCAATGATGGCGCGGGGAAGGTCTTTTCAAGGCCCACAGTGATATCGGCGATTCCCGGCAATGGGAAGCAGCTTCTTTCAAACATCCGCGCGGAGGATGTCGCCGCAGCGGTGTATTATATTTCACATCGAGACGAGACTATCGGCGAGGTGTTTAATATTGCGGAAGATACCAATCCCACCCTGGAAGAGGCCCTGATGATTGCCGCCGCGACATTTAACGTGAAAGCCCCTCGTCTGCATCTTCCCCTCGCTGTGGTGAAGCTGGGGGCGTATATTGACGGCATGGTGTCAAAGCGGAAAAATAAAATCCCCGACCTTGAATACGATGCGGTTAAGTATCTCTACAATGATTACGTTGTCGACAACACAAAGCTGAAGAAAACAGGATTTGTGATGCAGTACCCTGATTTCAAAAAGTCGATGGAACAGATCGGGGAGTGGTACCGGAAGACGGGTGCCGCGACGTGATGTGTGCGGCAGAAAAATAGTTTTTTTTACTGCTCAGTTATGGTATATTGATAATACATCGCTGTGCAGGGCTGTTTGTTAATATAATGCATTAAACTGGAGGATGAAATGGGAGAGATTGTTGTTATTACCGGTCTTGCACAGGGCATGGGGAGAGAGGTCGCGAAACTTCTTGCGAAATCCGGTGATTCCGTTGCGGGGTTTGACATGGATGCGGAATCACTGCGGTCACTTCAGAAGGAACTTGATGGTATCGGAGGCGAACATTACCTGACACCGCTTGACATCACTGACAGAAAGGGAATTCTGAAATTCCGGGACACGGTTCTGAATAAATACGGCAAAGTCGATACGGTGCTGTCGAATGTGGGGATTGGATTCTTCGGCCCCTTTGAGGAAATCAGTCTGGATGCGGCCCTGAAATGTTTTGAGATCAATGTGATAGGCGCCTCCGCGATTTTCCAGGCATTTTTGCCGACCATGAGGAAACAGCGGAAGGGAAAACTGATTGCGATGTCGTCACTTGTGGGGCAGATACCCTTTCCCTTCGAGTCGATTTATACCGGGTCCAAGTTTGCCATTGAGGGTCTCGTTCAGTCGCTCCAGTTCGAAGTGAAGCCATTCGGCATTCAGGTGGCGATGATTGAACCGGCCCAGGTGTCGACGACTTTTGCCGCAAAAATCCACAAGCTTCCCCCTGATAATTCACCGTACCGGGACAGGGCGAAAAGATTTATTGACCGTGACAATGAGCTGATAAAAACGGCACCTACGCCGGAATATGCTGCCGGGGTTATGTTCAAAGTCCTTAAAAAGAAAAAGCTGAAACTTCGGTATCAGATAGATTTTATGAGCACTTTTTTTATTTTCATCAACAAGATTCTGCCCAAATGGCTGCGGGATTCTATCCTTGTGAATTACATGGACATTAAACCATAGCCGGGGTAACAAATTCCCTTGTGGAAAGGAGGGTCCCATGAAATCTGCAGCGTTGAAAAATGTCGCGGGCAGTGTGTCGCGTGTCGCTGACCTGCGTAAAAGGATAATTGATGCACCGCAGGAAGTATGCGTTGAACGAGCCCGGTATCTTACCGAGTCTGTGAGCCGGAACTGGGACAGTCATCCCCTCGCCCGGATAAGCATGGCCCTTGATCATATCCTGCAGAATATCAGCGTGATAATTCGGGACGGGGAGCTTATCGTAGGGTGCCGGACAAGCAAGCTGAAGGGGGCGCCGCTCTTCCCGGAAAATAAAATCCGCTGGATTGAGGGAGACGTCGACAACTTCGCGATCAGGGTTATGCAGCGTGCCCTCATTACGGAAGAGGAACAGCGTGAACTGAAGGAAACAATCATTCCTTTCTGGAAGGGAAAATCTGTTGAGGAATATTTCGAAACGCTGCTGCCGGAAGACGTGGCAGAGGATATCGACAAATATATCTTCACCATGATGCTTGAGATAAATTACGGCATCGGGCACTTCACGATGAATTATCCCGAGATTTTTTCAGTGGGGCTGCGGGGAATAATTGACCGCGCGAAAAAGATGTTCACGGCGCTTTCCGATGAGGATAAAATTTCGGAAAAGGGAATTTTCTATGAATCGGTAATACGGTCACTCAATGCCGCAATAGCCTTTGCCCGGAGGTATGCGGCGCTGGCAGAATCCATGGCGAACGCCGAAGCAGACCCGGTGAGAAAGGATGAACTTCTGAAAATTGCGGCGGTGTGCGGGAAGGTGCCTGAAAATCCGCCGGAAAATTTTCATGAAGCGGTGCAGTCCCTGTATTTCATACACCTCATCGCCCAGATTGAGTCCGGTGGGAACTCGATTTCATTAGGGAGAATTGATCAGATTCTGTATCCCTATTATATCAGGGATATAAAGGAAAACCGGATAACACCGGATCAGGCACGGGAGCTCCTATCGCTGCTGTACCTGAAAACAAATGAGATATGGAATGTGCTTGAAGAAGCATATATTGCGGGCGGTGAAGGGCCTGAAGGGAAGACGACGCAGAACGTCACCCTGGGAGGGCTTGGGGCGATTGGTTCAGACGCAACCAATGAGCTCAGCTATATCGCCCTTGACGCCTATGCCGATGTGCGGACTGTTCAGCCCAACATGAGCCTGCGGTTCAGCGAAAAATCGCCGGATGATTTTTTCCTGAGGGCCGCGGAATACACGAAGGAAGGGGTACTGCTGCATTTCTTCAATGATGACGCAGTTATTCCATCGCTCATGGATTCCGGCCATTCGGAGGCTGACGCGGTAAATTATGCCCTCGTGGGATGCGTTGAGCCCAACGCCCAGGGTAAAACATTCGGTTCAACCTTCGCGGTGCAGTTCAGCGGAATCAAGTGCCTCGAATTCGCCCTGAGTAACGGTGTGGACAATATTTTCGGATATCAGTCCGGCATCGAAACAGGGGACCCTGCCGGCTTTACTTCGATGGATGAGGTATGGAAGGCGTATGACGCGCAGATGTCTCATTACATGGGTCAGATCGTCAAAGGAATGAATGCTCTTGATACCGCCATTGCCGCAATGCTTCCGTCGCCTTTTGCCTCAGCAATGATTGAAGGACCTCTGGAGAAGGGTATGGACCTCACACAGGGCGGCGCGGTCTACAATTCAACAGGGGTTCAGTTTATCGGGTTCTCGAACGTTGTTGACAGCCTCTATGCGGTTGAAAAGGCGGTCTTTAAGGATAAAAAGTTATCCATGGAAGAGCTTGTGGAGCATCTTGAGAACGACTGGATGGATGCCGAGACAAC
>JAKQCH010000023.1 GCA_029573825.1 Spirochaetota bacterium
CTGTATTTCTGTTCAATGACGCGCCGTTTAACTTTAAGGGTCGGCGTCAATTCACCTGTCTCCTGGGTGAAGGGGCGCTCAATAAGGGCAAACTGCTTCACCTGCTCCACCCGTCCGAACTCCGCGTTAAATCCCTCAATAATTTCCCTGTACTTCGCGATAATCACAGGATTTTTAATAAGGCTCTTGTGGTCCAAATCTGTAATGGAATTCCGCGAAGCCCAGGCGCTCAGGGCGTCAAAATTCGGCGCAATCAGCGCCACCAGATACTTCCGCCTGTCCCCGATTATCGCGATCTGCTCAATGAGTGTATCGGACTTGAATTTATTTTCCAGGACCTGGGGAGCAACATTTTTACCGCCGGCGGTAATGATAATGTCCTTCTTCCTGTCAGTGATCGTCAGATACCCGTCACTTTCGATAAAACCGATATCGCCGGTTTTGAACCAGCCGTCTTCGGTAAACACTTCCTGCGTCGCTTCCGGCTGTTTGTAATACCCCTTCATGACCTGAGGGCCCTTAATGAGAATTTCACCGTCATCGGCGATAACGCATTGCGTTTCAGGGAGGGCCGGGCCGACGCTTCCAAGTTTGATCGGCATGATTTCTTTATATGTGTGCACATGAGTAACGGGAGATGTTTCGGTCAGACCATATCCCGCATGCACCTCAATTTTTATTGCCTGAAAAAATTCATTTATGTAGGTCGATAACGGAGCTCCTCCCATCCCCACAACCCGGAGCTTGTCCATGCCGAGGGCTTCCCTGAGTTTTGAAAACACCATCTTTTCTGCAAGATTATATTTCTTACGAAGAAAAAAAGGAATCTTCCTGTTGGTGATGATATAGGGTACCGCCTTTCTGCCCACCCGTACCGTCCACCTGAATATGCGCTTCTTTGAAGCAGGGGCCTTTTCCACATTGGTCATTATGCCTTCATATATTTTCTCGAGAACGCGGGGCACCACAAGGAATGCCGTGGGACGGATTGCGGTGAGATCCTCAAGAAGGTGTTCCGGGCCGCGGCAGTATGCGATAGTCTGCCCCTTATACAGGATACAGTGATACCCGATGGTCCGTTCCAATGAATGGGAAAGGGGAAGAATGGAAAGGGCCGTGACGTCAAAATCAAAAGGATGATGTTCCAGAAACTGTGTTGCCTGCCGCACCATGTTAAAGTGGGTCAGCATAACGCCTTTCGGATTTCCCGTGGTCCCGGAAGTATAGATGAGAGTCATAATATTTTCAGGGTTGATATTATTTATCCGCAAAGCAATCTCATCCGGCAGCGGCTTTTCTTTGCCTTCCCGGAGCACCGCGGCGAAGGACACCACGATGGGATCATCCGACACAATATCATCGAACACGATGATCTTTTCAAGGTTCGGCATCGTATCTTTCACCGAGAGGAGCCTGTTCAGCTGGTCCTTCCCGGAACAGAAGCAGAAACGTGAATCGGAATCATTGACGATATAGGCAGCCTCGGGGCCCGAATTGGTCGCATAGATGGTGACATCCGCCGCACCCGCCGAGAGAACAGCGAGGTCCGCGAAGGCCCACTCGGGACGGTTCTCGGAAAAGATGGAAATTTTATCATCCGCCTGAATGCCGCTCCCGATCAGCCACGACGCTGCCGCATCGACCCGCTCCAATGACTCCCTCCAGGTTATGTCCTTCCACCCTTCCGCGGTCCGGTAACGGGCAAAAATCCTGTCCGGGAAATCCTGCGCCCTGTTTCTAAAAATCGCAGGAATTGAACGCTCTTCATATTTTTCAACTGTACTCATGGGACCCTCCAAACATTATTTATGGAAACCTCCGGAAACCCTGAAACACACTGAAGATGTATACAACCACCTTCGAACACCTGCGTCAACACTATTCCCCGTACATATTGTCGATGATATCTTTATAGCTTTTCTCAATGGAGCTGCGTCGAATTTTGTTCGTCGGTGTAAGCTCGCCATTCTTCATTGAAAACCCATGGGGCAGAATGGTAAAGCGATGAATCTTCTCATGGGGAGGAAGATAATCTGAATGCATATCAATCCGCTTCCTGTAGAATTCATGTATTTCGGGTTTCCCCGCAAGGTCCTCAATTGACGTCCATGTGATTCCTTCAGAACGGGCATACTCCTTCAGGGCATCAAAGGCCGGGACGATGAGGGCCGTCAGGTATTCCCTCCTGTCTCCCGCGACAATTACATGCTCGATGTAATGGTCCTGGCCGACAAGAGATTCTATTCCCTGCGGTGCGATAGTCATTCCCCTTTCACTGACAATAACATCCCGCTTGCGGTCTGTTATGCGGAGAAATCCCTCATCGTCATTGTACCCGATGTCGCCGGTCCTGAACCACCCATCCGCTGTCATGGCGGCGGCAGTGGCTTCCGGGTTACGATAGTATCCTTTCATGAGGTTCCCGCCTCTGGTCAGGATTTCCCCGTCATCGTCAATCCTGAACTCACACCCTGGAATAGCGGTCCCTGCGGTACCGAACTTGAATTTCCCCGGATAATTACAGCTGACCATTGAAGAGTTCTCCGTCAGGCCGTATCCCTGGGCAATGAATATCTTCGCCGCAAAAAAGAACTCCTCGATTTCCCGTGAGAGCATAGCGCCGCCTGATGAAAAAAAGTTCAGGCGCCCGCCGATGAATGAACGGATTCTTTTCAGCACAAGGGGATACGCGATATACTGTTTGAGACGCAGCAAGAGGGATATGGGCTCTCCCCGGTACTTTTTATAGCGGTACTTTTTCCCCGTCCGAAGGGACCAGTAAAAGAATTTCCTGACAGGCAGAGACCTCTTTTCAATCCGTGAGATAATTGTGGAATATATTGTTTCGTAGAACTGGGGCACTGAAACCATATAGGTGGGGCGGACTTCCTTGAAATAGTCTATCACCTTTTTAGGGTCTTCGCAGTAGTACACCGTAGCGCCGCGTGACTGCACCCAGTACCCGGAGCCCTTCCCGTACGCATGACTCAAAGGCAGGAACGCAAGGTCCACATCCTGTTCTCCCATGGGGAAACGGTCATTCAATGCGTTAAACTGCACGAAAAAATTACCGTGGCTGATCATAACCCCCTTGGGTTCCCCTGTCGTGCCGGAGGTATATATTATGGCGGCGGTATCCTCCGTCGTCGCGCGTGCAAGCCGCTTTTCAACTTCTCCGGAAAAATCTTTTTTCCGGACTGTTTCCAGCAGATCCCTGTAATACAGTATGTCCGGATGCTGCTGGATTGCAACGCTGTGATCAATTACAATGATTTTCCTCAGTCCCTTTCCTGCCTGAAGCAGTTGTAAGGCAATTTGATATTGATCATATCCCCCGGCAAAGACAACCCCGATCTCCGCATCTGAAATAATATAGTCCGCCTGCTGTTCCGTACTGGTTGCATAAATTGAAACCGGCACAGCCCGGATACTCATTACGCTGTATTCAGAAAAAACAAGCTCAGGGCAGTTATGTGCGAAAAACCCGATATTCTCCCCTTCCCTGACGCCAAGCATGATAAGAGCTTCAGCAATTGACTGAATATGCTCACCCATCTGTTTCCAGGTTACTGGTTTCCACCTGTTACGGTCTCTGGAATATACGGCATTTCTTTCACCATACTTCACGCACTGTTCCCGAATCATCAATGACAGGTGTTGAGTTTTCATACACAGCTTCCCCGAGTTTCATCATTATTAAAAAAAGAAATAATTTCGATATACGAGCTCTCTCCTGTAATACTAACGCTGTCAGAAATACTGTCAATTATTATGTGGCGGGATCAAAAAAAAAGCCCCCCCCTCCCAGAGTGGAGTGATCCATGATCGGAGGCTATACGGGAGGGGGGCTGTGTAAATAAATTACCTATAAAAAATATGAAGCTGTTACGCTCCCGGCATACTGATGAAGAATCCCTGGGGATCAACTTCATGCCGGAGGATCTCTAAAATTTCTTCATTCGGAATTTCTGTAACAGGAATTTCCCCTGCCGGCCTCACAAGCTCAAAACCGGAGGCAAGCTGTGCGAGTTCCGGAGAAACACCCGGATGAAGCGTCTTAATTCTCATGCGTTTGGTATCAGGTTCAAAGTCATATACCCCCGCGGTTGAAACAACAGCAATAGGCCCCTGACCCAGCAGTCCTGATTCCTGCCGTGCGTTTCCACCGGTAAGATGTCCTGCCGATGTGATGAAATCACACTTTTTAACAAATTTCTGCGGGCTCTGTATGCCAACAAAAACAATCTTTTCACAGAGGGAAGCAACATCATTGTTTCCCCCGGAACCGGTAAGGCGGACTTTTGGATTGGTGAACTCTTCACCAATCATCGTTGTATTGGCGTTGCCGTACATGTCTAACTGCGCGAACCCGAGAAATCCCGTGTCCACAAGACCCATCGCGGCCTGTCCAAAGGAGTATGGCATTTCCAGAATCATTGGGGACTTCCGGTATGTTTCAGGCCCTCCCACTGACCAGGGCATTCCTCCCTCTATCGGGTCCTGTCCGCCTGACTCATATACAAAAGTAATATGGGGAGCATGGGTTTTCTTTGCAAGAATTCCCGCTACCATCGGCAACCCTGTCCCTATATATACGACCTCGTGGTCATTTATCTGTCTTGAAAGTACATATGCTAACATCTCTAAAGGATTCATAGGCTTAGATTCTGCCATCGTTCATTCCTCCCTGTTTCAATTGGTTTCATTAAATATTCAAAAATTTTCCGGTTTAGTCAAATACATCCGGCGGAGTATTGGGAGTCCATGGCTCGTATTTGAAACTGACGCCGCTGTCCTCATTGTCCGCTTCCGCAGCTTTCGCAAGCCGTTTCTGGTTGATCATAAAATCAACACCGCCAAGTTTTTTTAACACATCCCGTGTGTCCTTGGTGTCAAGAATCCATTCCCTGACGTATTTGTCCATATGCTCCTGGCCTTCGCTCATCATGGTGAATAACTTTTCCCACCAGCGGCGTGCCCAGTAGTAGCAGCCCGGCATGTAGCCCGGAGCAGCCCCATAGGGCAATTCAACAACCGCATCAACGTTCTGGAACGGTATCTGAACCCCCTTGTTGTTCCACCTGATATCAGTGTTAGATACAATTTCCTCTGCGGTGATAACCAGCTTTCTTGTTGCGCCGGCAAGGGCAAGGTCATTGACTGCAGGCCCGAAAAACCTCGCATTTCCATACATATCAGCCGCATGTACATGAATAAATGTAATATCAGGACACAATGCCGGCACGAACACACATGGGTCGCCGTTCTTCACCATGGGATTATTCATCACCTTGAGATACGGATTGTAATTCACAAGGTCCGACCCGAGACCGGATTTCGCAAAAACGCCCGGTAATCCAAGCTGTGCCGCCTTAAATCCAAGCCCCATAAGCCCATGGCTCCAGTCTGAAAGAATTTTCACTCTGCCACTTTTGATGTTATCAGAAAAATATTTGTCATATCCCCGCATTTCAGCCCCTGCATACGAAGCATGGGTATACGGAGTATTGCCGAATGTTACGCCATAGGACTGGCATGTATTCGGCGAACCAATTGACTGGAGACCTTTCTTCCCCTGACGGATAACCTCCCAGTCACTCTGAAGCGAAGTTCTGACATATCCAAAACCTGTGTATCCAAGGATATCCCCATCCTGCACATATTCGGCAACCGCTTCAGACAGCGACATCCTCTTGTCACGCTGGGAATGGTCTTTCTTGTGACGTGCCTCCCGCGCGTGCCTGTAATCAACCAGGCGATCCAAAATTGAGGTATCTTCAATTTTGAGATTTTTTACAGCTTCTTGGTTGTACTCAAATTGAAAACTGCTCATCTTCTTCCCCCTTTAACAAAATGAAATTGCACATATATAATAATAATGTCGATACTGCGCTCAATTGTTCTTTTTCCTTCCTTGCAATCTTTATATCATTTTCCGTTCCATGTTACGGGAAGGGAGGGCGTCCCCTTCCCGTTACCGCTTCAACCATATAGTATTAAATTGCATATCCATGCACCACTCTCCGGTGCATGGGCCTTCATCTATTTTTTATTGCTCTTTCTCCATATCTTCATTCTTTCCGCGTCCTTTATCAGTTCATCACGGAAATCAGGATGGGCGAGGCTGATAATCTTTTCCGCCCGCATCCATGTCGGACATGCCTGGAGTTTAACTGATCCGAATTCCGTCACAATAATATCAGTCATCTGCCGGGGTATTGTCACTGCGGTACTCGGCGCGAAACTTGCGACGATCCGCGACCGGACATCCCCATTCGCATCGTGATAGGTAGCAGGGAGGCAGATAATGCTTTTCCCGCCGTCGGACCATTGTGATCCCAGAACGAAGTCCCACATGCCGCCGTTTCCGGAAATCTGGCCGCCGCCGAGGCTCTCCGCGTTCACCTGTGAAAGAATATCAACCTGGACTGCGTTACAGATGCTGATCATATTGTCAATCTTACAGATCACCTTGGGATCATTGGTATAATCTACCGGGTATGACGCAAGGCCTGAATTATTATGCATAAAATCATACATCCGCTGTGACCCGATGGCAAATGTATATGACGTCTTGAAGCGGTCAATATTTTTACGCGACCCGTTCATCTTCCCCGACTCAATCATATCGACATAGGCATCGACAAACATTTCCGTGTGACCGCCGAGGTCTTTCAGGTCGGACTGTGCGATGAGCTGCCCCACCATATTGGGCATTCCCCCGATACCGAGCTGGATACAGCATCCGTCGGAGATTTCTCTCATAATATATTCTGCTACTTTTTTATCGATGTCACTGGGCGGAAGCTGTGGCACATCATAGGGGCCGTGATCATCAGGCGCTTCAACGATATAATCGATACGTGAAACATGCACTGCCTCTTCATTACCGCCAAGGCACACCGGCATTCTTTTCACTACCTCAAGAATCACGAAATCCGCAGCTTCAATCGACGCGGAGGTTTCAGAGTTATGGGGACCGAGATTGAAGAAGCCCGCATCATCCATTGGTGCAACCCGGACTATCGCCACCCATTTAACATCTTTCCCCTTTTTCTCGTCCTTGTAATACACCGACCGGAACCCTTTGGTTGTCTCATAATGGTCAACAAGGAATCGGTAGAAGTACGGAGCGCGGTGATACAGAATCGGTGAATAATAGGCCTGTTCCACCTGGGAATGCATTATCCGTGTCAGCTTGCTCCACTGCCAGTCCATATAACTAAAGCTGTCAGGATATTTAATGACTTCCGGAACAGGGGGCACCGTTACCGCAGTAAAGATACTAACATCCCGCAGTTCCTCATGTCTGTTCGCAAGGGCGATATCGCACAGAACGGGTTTTCCATTAAAAAAACCGTAATCCACAACATCTCCTGAATTGATGCATGCAACAGCCTTATCCGCCGTCACAAGCTTTTTTTCGTACTCTTTCCTATAATCCATAAATATTCCCTCTTTATGTAAAATTTTTTGAACAGGATGATGACATATCATTCCGAAACCATCTGTGCGGGACCCCCATCCCGGCACAACACACGGAAGACATCCATTTTCTCATCCCGAACATATTACGGGCATCAGGTATTGATTATTCTCTGAAGAAAAGGGCGAGATGACATCAAAGGACAATAGATGCATGGCGACACAACTTTCCGGCATAACACCATGCGGAGATACATACAATACAATGCCCCCTGATTATGCTCCTCATTCCGTGGAGAATAATCCACCCCAAAACAACAAAAAATGATATTTATATAACAACAAATACTCAGACGAATAAAAAACCATAATACCGTCCAGCTGGTCGCGGATATTATTTTTCGCCTTAATCCCCAAAAGCAATATACAAATTCACAGGTTTTTGTAGAATAGGTTAAATTATAAAAATTCAATAGCAGAACCCCTATTTTTTAAATAGTAGAAACCCCCAAGAGAAGTGCGCGACAGCCCCTAATCTGGGTAAGTTTTATTTTACTATTTCTCACATTTTGTGTAATATTTTTGCTTGAATTTTACAAGGGAAAGGGAAAAATGGCCGTAAAAGGGTAAATTGTTAGCGTGGGAAGATATTATTATTTCAATGTACCGCCCCGTTGCAGCTTTACGTTGATCATGTACTGTCGCGCATGCCCTTATCCGCAGCGTTTTGATGACAGGCACAGTTGCCGCCTGCTTGAAAAAAACAACTGACTGGAACAAACCAATGAAAAGCCTTTACAGAGAAGAAAACAGGAAAACATCCCCCGGCGCCCTCAAGGACTTTAATGCAAAACTATACACTCTCTACAGAATCAACCAGCTGCTTTTCAGGGAAAAAAAAGACTTCTGGACACTTCAGGATATAGGCGATACCCTGATAAACCACGGAGGCTATCTCTCATGCTGGATTGCCCTTGTGGACAATGAAGGCTCACTTGCCGAATTTTCCCATAGAAACAGCGAGGAATCCCGTAACACAGAAATAAGCAGCCGGGATACATATAAAATTGAAGAATTTATCCGCACCGAGGTTGCCGATTCAGAAATAATTTTGATCAACAGAGATCCCTTTCTCCTGGCTGGAGACCGGGAGGAACTCCATGGACACCATGATATTTCATCAGTAACCGCACGCCTTGAGTTTAATTCCAGCTTTTTCGGGGCGATATCGGCAACAGCGGACAGTACTTTTTTTTCCACTGAAGATGACGCCATCATGCTTAATGAGATTGCGGCAAATATCTCCTATGCCTGGAATGACAAGATCGTCCAGTTGAAATTCCGTGAAATGGAGGAGATGATCAATTCCCTTGCGAAAAACTACCGTACCACATTTGAAACCACCGGAACCGCAACAATCCTCATCGAAGAGGACACAACCATAGCACATGCAAATGCCGAATTTGAAAGCCTTTCCGGTTATTCCAAAGCGGAACTGGAAGATACCATGTCCTGGACCCGGTTTATCGCGGAGGAGGACCTGGAAATGATGACGGAATACCACAGGCTCCGCCGCGAGGACCCATCAAAGGCCCCCAGAAATTATACCATTCGTTTTATCGACCGAAATCACAACATTAAAGACATCTACATGACCGTCGGGATGATTCCCCAGACCAAGAAAAGTATTGCCTCATTTCTTGATGTCACAGAACAGAAACGACTGGAAAATGAAATCCTGAGAATAAGCGAGGAGGAGCGCCGGAAAATCGGCAACAACCTCCATGACGGCCTGGGCCCCCATCTTGTGGGAATTAAGTTCATGCTGAACCTCCTGAAGCAGAAGCTTTCCAGAAAATTTATTACCGAAGCCGGCGATATCGATGAGATAAATTATCTTCTTGACCAGGCGATAACCCAGACGCGCATGATAGTTAAGGGGATTTGCCCTGTGGATATTGACGCAGAGGGACTGATCTTCGCGCTCATTGATCTTACATCCCAGATCGAATCACTGTTTGGAATATCCTGCCGCCTGACCCATGACGAAAGCATTACCTTCAGTGACAATATCGTCGCAACGCAGCTGTATTATATCATCCAGGAAGCGGTCAATAATGCAGTCAAGCATTCCCAGGCTAAGAACATCAGCATCGTCTTCAAAAAGAAAAACGGCACCATCTCCCTTTCGATTGACGATGATGGAATCGGCATTCCCGATATCAACACATATATACGGGGCATGGGAATCAACATAATGAAATACCGGGCCCGTGTTATCAACGCCATTCTTGACGTCATAAAAAACGCCAGCGGCGGTACCCGCGTCATCTGTATTATCAAGAATTAGCGGCTCCGTACAGCATTCTCTGAGCCGTGTTATCACCCGTACTTATTGACAAATTTAATTATCAGGATTATCATGGCCGGTATGCAGGAACGACAGAAATTATCAGACAAAATACAGATATTCCTCGTTGAAGACCATCCAATATTCAGGAAAGGTCTTGCGGAAATATTGAACAGCCAGAAGCACTTCGAAGTGTGCGGCGAAGCGGAAGATGCCCTTGAAGCCCTCACAGCAATTAAAGAAAAGCGCCCCGATTTCGTAATACTTGACGTGTCCCTGAAAAACAGCAGCGGCATTGAACTCATTAAAGATATAAAGCTCAGATATTCCGACATCCCGATTCTTACGCTGTCAATGCACGATGAAGCTATTTATGCTGAACGCGCGCTGAGGGCCGGAGCCAGGGGATATCTCATGAAACAGGAAGCCCCGGAAACAGTGGTAAAGGCTGTTACCCATATCCTCGGAGGCAACATCTATGTGAGCGATAAAATCGCAACCAGGATGTTCAATAAACTGATCGAGGGGCAATCGAATATCGAAAACTCCCCTGTTGACATCCTGACCGACCGGGAACTTGAAGTCTTTCAGCTTATCGGCCGCGGCCTTGGAACCCGCCAGATCGCGCAGAAGCTTCATGTCAGCGTAAAAACTATTGAAAACCACCGTGCACACATAAAAGAAAAACTCAATCTCAGCAGCGCGATTGAACTGGTCCAGCATGCCACACTCTGGATTCAGGAGGAGGGAGTCTGAGGGACACTGTCCCCGGTGGGGGTTTCCCCTATCCGATATTTGTGATTTCTACTATTTAACAAATATACCTTTGACTATTGAAGCAATATTCTGCTATACCTATATTTTATTGAAAGTCTGAAATTACAAATCACGTTCCTATAGATGTATTCTAATCCATGCTCATATTTTACACAAAAAGATAAAAACTCCAGCTGTCAGCCATAAACGGGCAGAGGAGATAAGAGCTGCAGAGACACAAATTCAAATAAAGAACCCTTCAGGAGGAGCATTCATGGAAACAATCATCATCGCGTCATCGCGCGAGGGGGCGGGCAAAACAAGTATCATTGTCGGGATTGCCACTGCACTGGAAAAAAAATACGGCTATATCAAACCCTTCGGCGACAGGCTTATTTACAGACGGAAAAAAAACTGGGACTATGACGCGAACCTGATCGTAAACATTCTGGGTCTCGAGGAAGAGCCGGACAAAATTTCCCTCGGATTCAACCATGCAAAGCTTCGCTACGTGTACAACGAAGACGCCACCAGAACAACCTGCCAGGAAATGGCCGAGAACAGCGGGAAAGATAAAGATGTGCTGTTTGTGGAGGGCGGGAAAGACCTTACCTACGGCGCGTCGATACACCTTGACGCAATTGCTCTTTCCAAATATCTGAACGGGAAACTTGTCATCGTGGTCAGCGGCGACAGCGATACGATTGTTGACGACATACGATATATCAATAAATACATTAAAACCCAGGACGCCGGATTCGCGGGGATCATCATCAACAAAGTCCAGGACCTCGAAGAGTTTGAGAATGTTTTTCTCAAGGGAATCAGAGACCTCGGTATAAATGTACTGGGGGTCATTCCCTATAAGGACCAGCTGACCCACTTCACCATGAATTATCTCGCGGAAAATCTTTTCGCGAAGGTAATCGCAGGAGAAAAGGGTCTCGGGAATGTGGTAAAAAATATTTTTGTGGGGGCCATGTCCACTGACGAATCGCTCCGGAACCCGCTTTTCATCAAGGAACAGAAGCTCCTCATTACCAGCGGCGACAGGAGTGATATGATTCTTGCCGCTCTTGAAAGCGATACGATGGGAATTCTTTTAACCAATAATATTCTGCCCCCGGCAAATATCATTACCCGGGCTTCAGAAAAAAATATTCCGCTGCTTCTCGTTGCAAATGATACCTTCATGGTATCGAAGCAGCTTGACAGAATGGAGGCACTCCTCACCAGGGACAGCGAAAACGAAATTGAACTTCTCGCTCAGCTTGTGACAAAATATGTGAAGCTGGATGAGTTAATACAGTAGGGGCGGTGTCCGGGATTACACCGGGTGATTCCGGACCGGCAGGAACCATTCAATTTGTAAACGTATACATGGGGGGACGTAATGCTGAACAAACCAAATATGCTTTATAACCGTTTTGTGATGCTTGTGGAAGAACACCATCAGGAAATTACGGAACGTTTCATGAATGACCTGCTGCACAATCCGGAAACTCCGGCATACCGGAACCTCGACCGCAACGATATTTACGAGCACAGCGACAGGGTATACCGGGACCTATCAAAATGGATTACTCGGGACTTTCCGAAGACAAAAATTCAGGAACGCTACAAAAAACTTGGAAGAGACCGGTTCAATCAGGGCATTCCCTTTTCACAGGTACAAAAGGCACTTGTTCTGCAGAAACGTCACCTCTGGCTGTTTGTTATGGATAAGCTGTACAGCGACCTTACCAGCTACAAAGAGGCTATCGACCTTAACAACAGGGTGGTGCTGTATTTTGACAGAGCGACATTCTACATGCTTGAAGGCCATGAAGAAAGACTGCACAAGGGGCTGTAACTGATGACTGAAGACGAAAACAGCAGAAAAATACGAATTCTTATCGTTGAGAACAACGTAGTCCTCCGTAAAGGGCTCTCACAGCTTCTCAATTTTGAGGAGGATCTGACAGTGTGTGGAGTAACATCCACGGTGTCAGGGGCGCTTGAACTCCTGGAATTCAAGAGTCCTGATCTCATTATTCTTGACATTGCCCTTAACGGCGCCAGCGGTATTGACCTTTTACGGGAAGCGGCCAAGAACCGCCTGAACATTCCTACTATTGTCCTTTCGATGCATGAGGAATCATATTTTGTCGACCGGGCCCTTCACATCGGAGCCAGAGGATATATACTGAAACAGGACGCTCCTGAAACAATTGTTGAAGCCATCCATAAAGTACTTGAGGGGGAGATATTCATCAGCAAAAGCCTTCAGTACCTTCCCCCGAAAAAAGGCATTGCCCGGCCATAAACACCGTGCAGTATTCCGTTTCGGTTATTTCTGGTAATTTGAAAAATATTTCATAAACTGGGACCGCTCATACTGCTGCGGATCAGCCACGTTATTTCTGCTTAAAATTCCCCTGAATTCACCGGGTGAACTATATCCTTTCTCCTGCATCCATTGCGTGAACTGCTGCAGGATGGTTTGTATATGCTCTATGCCGTTTTCATACAGCGAGGTGGCGATCTGGGCGCAGGCGGCACCGGCAAGAATTACTTTCGCCATACCATATCCGTCATGAATCCCCGTTGAGGCGACGAGGTCGCAACCCGCCTTGCCATACACCATCCCGATCCATCTCAGAGGCAGTGAAATTTCCTCAGGGCGGCTGAATACCGGGGCTGAGGTCATCTGCAATGTCGCGGTATCGATGTCAGGGCTGTAGAACCTGTTAAAAAGCACAAGCCCGGAAACTTCCGTATGGGAAAGGGCAACAATCATATTGGCCATGCTGGAAAAATATGTGCCGATTTTCAACACCAGGGGCAGCGATACTCTTTCAATGATTCCGCTCACCACATCAAAATATATTTTTTCCAGGTCCTCACTGCGCTTCGCGAGATCAACAGGCATGATAAACATATTTACTTCAAGGGCGTCAGCGCCCGCGGATTCAATACTTTTGGAAAAGGAAATCCATTCTTTCGCTGACACGCAATTTACGCTTGCGATAACAGGGATCGACACCTTTTTCTTCGCATTTTCAATGAGCCGCAGATATTCGCTTACGGTGTTCTCTTTCACGTAGCGGTGGATATAATCCGAA